>CBFHZL010000004.1:0-64214 GCA_965660325.1 uncultured Acidiluteibacter sp. | reverse complement strand
TTTGACCGCTTTAAAGGACGAGTAATGTTCCCGATTCATAACATTTCGGGACGTGTTTTGGGTTTTGGTGGTCGTATTTTGGTCAATGATAAAAAGGCGGCGAAATACCTAAATTCACCTGAGAGTGAGATTTACCATAAGAGTAAAGTCTTGTACGGTATTTACTTTGCAAAGAAGTCAATCGTAGCAAATGACAATTGCTTTTTGGTAGAAGGGTATACTGATGTTATTTCGCTGAATCAAAGTGGAGTAGAGAATGTAGTAGCCTCGAGTGGAACGTCATTGACCACGGAGCAAATTCGACTGATCAAGCGGTACACGCCAAACATTACCATTCTTTTTGACGGGGATGCTGCAGGGTTAAAAGCATCTTTTCGGGGAATTGATATGATTTTGGAGGCTGGGATGAACGTTCGAGTGGTCCTTTTTCCTGATGGAGAAGATCCTGATTCCTATGCAAAAGCACATTCTCAAAAAGAAATTACTGATTTTATCGGTGACAACTCGAAGGATTTTATCAAGTTCAAAACAGATTTATTACTGCAAGAGGCTGGAAAAGATCCAATAAAACGAGCAGGCTTAATAAAGGATATTGTTGATAGTATTGCCTTAATTCCTGATCCTATCATCAGATCGGTATACATACAAGAATGCAGCTCACTAATGGCTATGGAGGAGCAGGTATTGCTCAATGAGCTGAATAAAGTAAGACGCGTAAAGCTCAACAAGCAAATCGCCAAAGAAGAGCGAAAGCAAGAACGAGCTCCACAACATGATCTTCCACCACCTGACTTTTTTAATGAAGAACCAGGAGAGCCAACACCACTGCCCAAGAAAGAGAATTATCAGGAGCGGGATATTATCCGCATTATGATATTGTATGGCCAACATGAATTACAGCTAGAAGTAGACAAAGATGAGGCAGGTAAGCCTATAAAAGAGCCATTCCCTTTATTAGAAGTCATTTTATCTGATTTACAAGATGATGGGATAGAGTTTGAGGATCCAGTTTACAATAAGATTTATCAAGAATATATCAGTGCTTTTAATGGGGATAATTTATTAGCTGAAAAACACTTTATCCATCATCCAGATGACGAAATTCGGTCTGCTGCCATTGATTTAATTTCTCATCCATACGAGCTGAGTGAACAGTGGGAACAAAAGCATCAAATATTAACGCACCGAGAAACTGATGACTTGTTTGGAGCATTGCAGTCAGGATTAAATTACTTTAAATTTAAAAAGCTGGATGTGCTGAAAGAGCGAAAGCAAAAACAACTAGAACACGCGAAGGCTCCCGAGGAGTACACGGATATATTGGTTGAAATTATGACAATTGACGCCTCTCGAAAAAAGTTGGGTCAAGTGCTGGGGATCGTTATTTCTAAATAATACAAGTAAATGAAAGAGCTATTAAAGCAATTAAAAGGTGTTTTAGAATACAAGATTATTGAGGTTTCCGACCATTCCTTTACCTTGTATCACATTCTTGTGTTTATTACCATCTTAGTAGCTGTCCGTTTTTTTGTGAAAGCGATGGAGGCCTTTGTAAAACGAAAAATTGGTGGAAAGCAATGGATCGATGAGGGAAAGCAATTCGCCATCGTACAATTAGCTAAATACTTGATTTATATTATCGGGCTTTTGGTTGGGCTTAAAAGTATTGGTGTCGATGTAACTGTATTAATTTTTGGTTCTACCGCACTATTTGTTGGTTTGGGTTTTGGACTTCAAGAGGCCTTTAGAGACTTGGTTTCAGGAATTATTTTACTGTTTGAGGGCAATGTTCAGGTCAGTGACGTGATTGAAATGGATAATGGAATTGTAGGTGTTGTGAAAGTGATCAACCTAAGAACCTCAAAAGTCCGTACCCGAGATGGTATCATGATGGTAGTCCCCAATTCCGAATTGATCAACAAGCGGGTAGTGAACTGGAGCAATAGTAATAAGTTAACTCGTTTTAATGTGAAGGTGGGTGTAGCCTATGGTTCTGATGTTGAGAAAGTAAGAGATATTCTTTTGGATGTTGCCAAAAATGAAAAGACCATCACCACGCGTATTCCGGCCTTTGTTCGCTTTTCCGACTTTGGTGATAGTTCATTAGATTTTGAATTATTCTTTTGGACCGAGCAAGTATGGAGAATAGAGAACACTAAAAGTAATCTACGCTTTGAAATCAATCGTCAGTTTGTTGAGAAAGGCATTCAGATTCCTTTTCCACAGCGAGATTTACACCTTATATCGGATAAACGAAGCCCAAATAATCAGAAGCATTAGGCATTCTAGGTTGATTCTTGGATCACCTTACTTTGATGCTAAAGGAGCCCTTCGCCCTCCTAGATAAATTGTTACTTTTGTCCCGATGAATCAGCGAAAAACCCTAACAGCTTTCCACCTATGGCGCAGGCGACATATCGCCAATAAGCAGTGGATTATGCTGCTGAGTATAGCAGTTGGTTTTGCAGCAGGAATTTCTGCTGTGATTATGAAAAACTTGGTGCATTGGGTACAATCGCTTTTGACCCACTCTTTTGTCATCAACTACCATAATTACCTTTACTTCATCTACCCGATTGTTGGTATTCTCTTGACCATTATTTTTTTAAAAATCATTCTTAAGAAAAAAGTGGGTCATGGGATACCATCCACGTTATACGCCATTTCAAAGAAAAATTCGGTCATTCAGCGCTTTAATATGTACGCTTCAATTGTATCAAGTGTTTTAACTGTTGGGTTTGGCGGATCTGTTGGTCTGGAAGGGCCTGCAGTAAGCACTGCATCAGCCATCGGATCTAATTTTGGCCGGTTTGGTAGAGTGAATTATAAAGCAACAACGCTGCTGTTAGGTTGTGGAGCAGCAGGTGCTATGGCCGGAATATTTAATGCGCCAATTGCAGCCATTGTATTCGCTTTAGAAGTTATTATGCTTGACTTAACTGCTGGTTCGCTTATTCCTTTGCTACTCGCTTCGGTTTCAGCAGCAATTACATCTCGTTTTATAGCCGGAGACGCAGTTTTATTTAATGTTGAAATTACAGAACTTTTTACACTAAACGATACCCTGTTTTATGTACTACTGGGCGTGTTTGCAGGTTTGGTTTCTGTATACTTCAGTAAGGTGTATTGGGCCATTGAGGCTAGGTTTGCAAATATTTCAAATGCGTATACTAAGTTGCTTATTGGTGGCGGTGTTCTTGGAGGTCTTGTTTTTTTAATTCCACCGCTTTATGGAGAAGGATTTTCAACCATTAACGAGTTGCTTTCAGGTAACTATCGAGAAGTGTTTGATGGTTCCATGCTGTATGAATACCGAGACAATGTGTTGGTTGCGATCGGCCTTTTGTTTGTAATGATGCTGTTTAAAGCAGTAGCAACGTCTGTTACCTTTGGTGCAGGTGGTATTGGTGGAATATTTGCTCCATCTCTCTTTTTAGGAGCTACAACCGGATTTGTTTTCTCTAAGTTAATCAACCATTTCACCTTTTTTCAAGTATCAGAAAAGAATTTTATTTTAGTCGGTATGGCAGGCATACTAGCAGGTGTATTGCATGCCCCATTGACTGCGCTCTTTTTAATTGCAGAAATTACCGCCTCGTATGAACTAATCATTCCATTAATGGTTTCAGCTGCCATTAGCTTTCTCACGGCCAAGTATTTTGTGCCGCACTCTTTATATACCATGCAATTAGCAAAAAGAGGTGAGTTAATCACCCATGATAAAGATAAAGCTGTGCTCACCTTAATGAAATTAAGCTCTGAAATAGAAACAGAGTTTAAAGTTATTCGGCCTGAAGATTCATTGGGGCAGTTGGTGAAAGTTGTCGCCAAGTCAAAGCGAAACTTGTTTCCGGTAGTGGATGAAGACCATCAACTACTTGGGATAGTAACATTGGACGATATTCGTAAAATTATGTTTGATGCTAGTCAATACGACACCTTATTCGTAAGTGATTTTATGACAGATTATCCAGATTGTGTTTCCAGTACTGACACCATGGACAGTGTAATGCAGAAATTTCAGCGAACTGGTGCATGGAATTTGCCTGTAATTGATGAGGGACATTACATCGGTTTTGTATCCAAATCCAAGTTGTTCAATGCTTATCGCAAAATATTAATGGATTTTTCCGAATAAGTAAATGGCGCATTTATTGTAAATAGCGTACCTTGCTGTGCCAATTAAAATAATACCAATGACCAGATCACTAACTTTTCTTGCACTTATTATCCTTCCGCTGCTTTCAATTGCTCAACGCGAATACGAAGGTTTGCCCGATGATTTGAATGAACAAAAATTGATTCTACTTAACTACGAGCCAATAAATATTAATGAGAAGAAACCCGAAGGAGAAGAGGAGAAGTATATCCGTAGGCGAAAAAAGTTACATAATCGAGCAGTAGAACAAGCCAATGAATACTTGCGGACTTCAGCAATTGAATACCCGTTTAAGTATGCTATCGCCGGTCACTCATCTTATGAAAAGTTGGTTGGAGCAGGGTACAAGTATGTATTAGAATCAAATTGTTTTGATAACGAACGCTTAATGAAATCGCCGGAGTCAGGTATTTTATTGATATATGATTTCTACATCAAAGACCTAACCACCGGCGATATCTATATTCTATTTCATTTAGATGAGATGAAAGTCTATGACTATCGTCTCATCATGAAAAAGCTCAATAAGTTGGTAAAGAAGAAATTTTAATCCAATTCTACCTTGTCAATTATCTCATAACCTAAATACTTTTCAAGTATTTCGCGATATTCTTTTGTAGCCGTAAAGCCGAATCCAGTTTCAAAAAACTCATTAAACGGCTCGTTCCAATCGCTGTCTTTTGGAAATACAAAGCCGAAGTACTCATCTTCTGATGCTACAAATTTTTGAATTTTATAAAACTTTTTGCTGTCTTTCATGAAGTTCCAGAAAGAAAGCACATCTAAAAATGCAAAAGATGCATCACCTGATCGAAGTGCTTTCAAAACTTCATCCGTGTTTCTATAATAGGCTACATTCAGTTCGGTGTCATAGGTTAAACTCACATTTTCAATGTAAAGAGAATGCACACTGTTCTTTACCGCAGCGCCCTTTTGTCCTTCAAAAATATTTTGCAACTCCTCTTGAGTTGTAGCTGTTTTTAATTTTCCACTGCTGACCAAAATAGAGGTATTGCGTAGGTAAGGAGCCGAAAAGTTTAGTTTTTCTTTTCTACTATCCGTTATTGCGATACTACCTGCGCCTACGAAGTTATCTTCTCCCTTTTTTACAACGTCAATCATTTCGCTAAAGTTGTTGTAGCTCTGCAAATTAAGTGAGGCTTTAATTCCTTTGTTTTCTGCAAGCCAGTCTGTAAAAGAGTGCAATATGTCCACTTCAATGCCTTTTATCGCACTTCCATCAGCGTAAGCCATAGGATAATTAGAGAAATAAGCCACGTTTAATTTAGCCGAGGATGACTTTTGTGCATCCGCATAGCTGTTTTGTGCAAAGCCACTAGCAGTAATGAGCGTTAGCGCGATTCCCAATAGTTTAATTTTCATCGTTTTTCTGTTTAAGATTTAACTGTAAATATGGTAAAAAGAATTAAGATAATAAATTGTTTGTGCGAGATTTTAGGTAAGAGCTAGTTAGTCGATGCACTCCATTTTGTTCATGAAATGTATTGGAAATGTTATCGAGGTATTTAGTGGATGGAGTTCATATTTTTTAAGTTTACATGTATGCTTTACAAGCAAGCTAACAATAAATTAAGGCAGTAAACCCTTAAATTTGTTCAACTTTATGGTCATTTAATTGTTTGAACCGTCATGAGAAATTCCCTTCTTATAACGCTAATGCTGATCACCTCACAGTTGATTGCTCAGGAGAGGTATATCATCAGCGGTACCATCTTTGGAGCGGATAATGATATGCCCTTGGTAGGTGCTAGTGTCGTTGATGTTAAAAAAGGAACCGGGGTAAGTGCGAATACGAATGGAGCTTTTTCTATAACCTTACCAACTGACACCTATACGTTAAAGTTTAGCTTTATTGGTTATCAGCCGCAAAGGTATCGCATTGCACTTACTGCTGATACGACTTTTAAAATTCGTTTAGTGCCTACGGTTACGCAAGTAGAAGAAGTTAAGATTGTGGGCGACCGCAAGGTAGACAATGTTAAAGGCACGAATATGGGCTCTACCATTTTACAGATGGAGACCATCAAGAAGATTCCTTCGTTTATGGGCGAGGTCGATTTATTAAAAACCATACAGTTGCTGCCCGGCGTGCAGGGATCAGGAGAGGGACAGACAGGCTATAATGTTCGTGGCGGTGGCATTGATCAAAATTTGGTCTTATTGGACGACGCACCCATTTACAATCCTAGTCACTTTTTGGGTTTTTTCTCTGTATTTAATGCTGATGCCATAAAAGATTTAGAACTGTATAAAGGCGGCATACCTGCTCGGTATGGTGGGCGACTATCTTCCATATTGGACGTGCGCATGAAAGAAGGCGATCCAAATGAATTTAATGCTTCAGGAGGTATCGGCTTAATTTCTAGTCGGCTTTACATAGATGGTCCCATCAAAAAAAATAAAGGTTCGTTTATGATTGCAGGAAGACGAACGTATGCGGATGCATTTCTATTTTTAGCACCTGATGAAGATATCCGCGACAGTCGGCTTTTCTTCTATGATTTAAATGCCAAAGCAGATTACCAAATCAACGAGAAGAACAGTCTTTACTTGTCAGCTTATTTGGGGAGAGATGTCTTAAGCCTAAGCGATCAAATATTGGTGAATTGGGGCAATGCCACAACCACGCTTCGGTGGAACAAGGTTTTTTCAGATAAGTTGGTGAGCAATTTTACAGGAGTCGTGAGTAATTTTGATTATCAAATAGGGATACCTGATGGAAGTCAAGAATTTACTTCCACCACGCAGATATTGGATTATCAACTGAAGGCTGATTTTAATTATTTTTTGAATGATAATCACACAGTTCAGTTTGGTGCAGGTTCGATTTTTCACACGTTTAAACCAGTAGAGATTGACGCCGGTAGGGAAAGTTTCGTCAATAGCATGACATTTCCTGAATCCTTTGCTTTAGAGCATCACGCCTACTTGAGCGATGCCATAGACTGGGGTGGAGTTTGGTCGTTCGAAGCAGGGTTGAGGTTATCCGTTTTTCAGAATGTAGGATCAGGAACGGTCTACTCTTTTGATGAGTCAAATCCGGAAGAATACGTGCTCCAAGATTCAGTGTCCTACAGTAGCGGAGAGATTTACAATACATTTGCCAATTTAGAGCCACGACTTTCAGTGCGTTATTTACTCAATGAGTTTAGCTCCTTAAAGGCAAATTATCAGCGGACTGCACAATACATTCAGCAAGCGGTCAATAGTACTTCTTCTTCTCCCTTTAATTCTTATTTTGCTTCAGGCCCAAACATTAAGCCACAGCTTTCTGACCAAGTTTCAATAGGTTACTTTAGAAACTTTAAGGGCAATCAATATGAATTCTCTGCGGAGGCCTATTATAAAACCATGCAGAATGTGATCGACTTTAAAGATCATGCTGAAATTTTTTTTAATCGCTATGTAGAAGGAGAAATACGCGTGGGTACAGCAGAGGCATATGGCCTGGAATTGATGTTGCAGAAAACGAGCGGAAAGCTAAATGGATGGGTAAGTTACACCTTGTCCCGTGCAGAGCGCGATATTCCTGAAATTAATCAAGGTGAGCGCTTCTTAGCACCGTATAACCGTACACATGACATTTCAGTGGTGGTAAATTATGAATTATCTGACCGTTGGCAGTTTGGTTTGGTCTGGGTGTTTGCAAGTGGTCGGCCGATTACAGTGCCTAATGGGAAATTTGAGTATCGTGATACGTACATTCCTACTTACTCGGATAGAAATACCGAACAAATGCCAAGCTATCACCGAATGGATTTAACAGCGACTTATTTCTTAAAAGACAAAAGGATGTTTGGAGGAAAGGTGAAGTGGCAAAGCAACTTAAATTTTTCCCTGTTCAATGCCTATAATCGATTCAATGCATTTACCATCAATTTCAAACGAAGAGAAAACACACAAACAACATTTGCAGAGAAAGTTTATTTCTTTGGTATTGTGCCATCCGTAACCTATAATTTCAAGTTCTAATGAAAAAGTATTTGACTATATACGCCTTTGTTGGCATGCTATTGACAACAGCCTGCACCGAGGAGATTGAATTTGACCTTTCAGGTGATTCTACCAATCTGTTAGTAGTCGAGGGCACGCTGACCAACGAAGCCAAGCAACATGAAGTAAAATTAAGCCGCAGTACTGCTTTTTATCAGCCCAACGAAGCACCTGCAGAAACAGGGGCAACAGTGAGTATTGTTGGAAATAATCAAACCATATTATTTGATGAGATTTCTCCGGGAGTCTATCAGAATTTGGCTGCGGACTCCGGTGTGATCGGTGCAACCTATACCTTGCAAATTGAATTGGCCAATGGAGAGCAATACACGGCAACTGAAACCATGCGTCGAAACACGCAAATTGACAGTATGTCTTACGAATATTTGCCATTTGCATCGTTATATAATCTTGAGATTTGGACACAAGAGCCTGCAGGTATGGGCGATAGTTATTTATGGCATGTGTATATCGATGGGGAATGGATTAATGATACACTCCGCTATACATCGTTTCAGAATGATGACTTTGTCGATGGTTCCTACATTGATGGCGGAACAATTTATCAAATAAGGGAACCATCCTTCTTGGATTATAATTTTTCTCCTCCTCGCAAGAAAGACAGCATTCAGGTTGGCATAGAAACGGTGCATGTCACTGAGGATTTTTATACCTTCGTGATTACCTCCTTATTGGAGACAGAATTTAGAGGAACTCCTTTTGATGGGCCACCTGCCAATGTGAAAGGAAATATATCGAATGGGGCTCTGGGTTACTTTTCCGTAACTTCACTCTCTAATCGGTATAACTTTACCATAGTTGCAGAACATGACTGAAAATCAGATAATACGTTGTGGCTGGGTTTCTCAAGATCCGCTTTATATGAACTACCACGATACAGAGTGGGGAGTGCCTCAACGAAATGATCGGGAGTTATTCGAATTGCTGATGCTAGAAGGTTTTCAGGCGGGACTTAGTTGGATTACGGTGCTTAAGAAAAGAGAAAATTTTCGAAGAGCTTTTGATGAGTTTCAACCAGAAATTATCGCAGCATACGACGATAATAAAGTGGAAGAGCTGATGAAAAACGAAGGAATTATTCGGCATAGGGGTAAAATAAATGCGACGATAAAAGGGGCACATGGTTTTCTTTCTTTTGCTGAAGAAGAGGAGAGTTTTAGTCACTTTTTGTGGTCATTTGTCGACCATCAACCGCAAATAAATAGGCCGTCTTCTATTGCTGACTTGCCTACTCAAACGGACGCATCAAAAGCCATGAGTAGGGCACTAAAGAAGAAAGGCTTTAACTTTTGTGGCCCAACCATTTGTTATGCCTTTATGCAAGCTGCCGGTATGGTGAATGATCATACCTCTAACTGTTTTCTTTGTCTAAGCTAACAGCTTAGTTGGTATTTTTTTCCTCAGATTCTTTCCGTTTGATTATGGATATGCGATATTTTTCTACACTTGTTAAACCTAACTTATAGTTTTAAAAATATAATTAAATGATAATTAGTTGTTTAATTTTATTTGTTGACTTATTTATGAGATGGCATAAAAATTCTATATTGTCAATCGTAAACAAATTAAATCGAAATAGAATGAAAAAGTATGCAATTATAGTCTTGATGGCAGTAGTAACCTTCGCATGTAACCAAGAGGAGGTAGATCAACTAACAGAGCTAAAAACAACATTAGAGAGTGAGGCCATTACTAAAGATTCTACCATCAACGATATGATGGCCACCTTTAACCTTATCCAAGATAATTTGGATGAAATTAAACGAAGAGAAAACCTAGTCACCATCAATACTGACGGTGACGCGGAGATGAGTTTAGGTAAAACGGAAAAAATCAATCGAGATTTACAGATGATCAATAAATTGATGATTGATAATAATAATTTGATTGAGTCATTGTCATCAAAAGCCAAAAAGTCTGGGATTAGGATGAGCGAATTGGAACGGATGATTGCCAATTTAAGCAAGCGAGTACAATCTAAAGATGCAGAAATAGCAAGTCTCAAAGAGGAGTTAATCAGCATGAATTTTAAGGTAACTGAACTGAACCAGTCACTGGATGAAATGGCATTGGAAAATATGCGCAAGCAAAAAGCATTGGAAGAAAGTATTGAAGAAATCAACACGGCCTACTTCGCTTATGGTACCTATAATGAACTAAATGAAAAGAATGTATTGACGAAAGAAGGTGGGTTCTTAGGTTTAGGAAAGCAAAAAACATTAAAGAATGACTTTAATGAAGAGTATTTCAGCAAGATAGATTTGACGAAAACCACCTCTTTCTTAATATACAGTAAAAAAGCTTCTTTAGTAACGACACATCCTAAAGGGTCTTATGAATTTAAAGGAGACGATAAGCAAATCGACAGCTTGGTGATTACAAACCCTGAAGAATTTTGGAAAGCATCGAAGTACTTAGTGGTACTGGTAGATTAAACGATACTTTTCGCAGTAATGAAGCCGCTTCGGTACATCGAGGCGGCTTTTTTGTTTTAGCGGTTCAACAGATTCATTACGCTTTTTTCAGCTGACAAATGGCCTGATAGGCGAGTAAACCCATGCCAATTTTCAATGCCTCTTCGTCAATATCAAATTGCGCATTGTGTACTTTGTGTGTGATACCTTTTGATTTGTTTCCTGTTCCTAATCGGTAAAAACAGCCTTTGGTATGATGGGTGTAAAAGGAGAAGTCTTCCGCAGTCATTCTCAAGTCTAAATCAATGACATTTTCTGCTCCTAAGTAATCGGTTGCTGCTTGATATGCGGTTGATGTCATGTGTGCGTCATTGGTTAAAAAAGGATATCCTTTTCGAACTTCAAATTCGCAAGTTCCACCCATTCCTATGGCAATTTGTTCCGCTAACTGTATCATTTTTTTGTGTGCTACAGCCCGCCACTCTTCGTCCATCGTTCTGAAGGTTCCTTCTAGCGTCACCACATCAGGTAAAACGTTAGTTGCTCCTTTACCCTCAATTTTACCAAAACTAAGCACAGTTGGGACGGTAGGTGGAGCATTTCTACTCACAAGTTGTTGTAAACTCACTACAATATTAGAAGCCATAAGTACAGCATCTACTGTGTGCTGCGGCAGTGCAGCATGGCCGCCTTTGCCGATCACTTTTACATAAATTTCATCGGCACTAGCCATATACATGCCACTTCTTAGACCTACTTTACCTACTTCTAATTCTGGATATACATGCTGACCCACAATTCCTTTTAAAGTAGTATCGCTTAATACGCCTTCTTTGATCATTAACGAGGCCCCACCTGGCAGTTTCTCCTCACCTGGTTGAAAGATCAACTGAATCTTTCCTTCCAATTCGTTGCGCAGTTCTTGCAGTATTTTAGCAGCTCCGAGTAAGCAAGCAGTGTGCACATCATGACCGCACGCATGCATAATTCCTTCTTTCGAAGATTTATACACTACATCGTTCTTTTCAGTAATTGGGAGTGCATCCATATCCGCGCGTAGTGCTATGGTCTTGGAAGCTGGATTCTTGCCTTCGATGTAGCCTACTATTCCTGTTCCAGCCACACCTGCCTTATAGGGAATCCCGTATTCTGTGAGTTTGTCTGCTATAAATTTAGCTGTTTCCACTTCTTCAAACGACAACTCTGGATGTGCATGAATGTGCTGCCGTATGGCTTGTATTTCCAAAAAGTAGTCTGCTGATTTTTGCTTGATGATAGAAACGAAATCCATAAAAAGTGCTTATTTGGAGAAAAAGATCATTTTAATTGCTGCAATCAGCATAAAGCTGCCGAAGAGTTTTTTAAGGTTGGCTTCACTAATGAAACCAAGTGAAACTTTGGACCCGATGAATCCACCTATGATAAAGGCAAGTCCTAAAATAAGGGCATATTTCATATCAAGGCTTCCTGCTTTGTAATAATTATATGCTGCTAATATACCAATGGGAGGTAGCATCATACCTAGACTGGTGCCTTGGGCTGTAGCTTGTGAAAAGCCGAGAAAATAGACTAGGGCTGGAACTACAATTATTCCTCCACCGATGCCAACTAAACCGCTTAAAATACCACCAGCTAAGCCAATTAATAATAGAATGATTAGTGTTTGTGTGGCCATTAAATGTCTAAACTTAGTGAAAGATAAAATACATTGTCTGGCAATATTGTTCTGTTTTCTACTCCCCATGCCCAATCTACTCTTACGAAGTAACCCAATAGGGTACTTCTCAATCCAAATCCAAAACCTCCGATAATTGGTTCGTTGAGGTTATAAACGTCAATCGAAAAAGGATAGTTATCAATTTCTTCTGTGCTCGAAGGGTTTTTATCTTCAAATGGATTATTTCCTACCCATGCAGTTCCGGCATCACCAAATCCTATGAGCTGAAAGTTTCGTACAAAATCCGACTGTATCGGTTTGCGGATGAAGTAAGAAAACACAGGAAATCGGAGCTCAGCGTTGGCAACTACAAAGTTATTCCCATTCTTTGCATTCTGCAGGTGACCTCTCATGTTGGTAGCAATCGTCTGAAAACTATAGTTCTGAGATCGGTCAATTTTTGTATCTCTGAAATTGTCTGAAACATTCCACCACTCATCTACACCGCCCATGTAGTAAATCAATTTATTGTTTCCAAAAGAAGAACTACCGGCCAATCGTGTCACAAAAATTAACTGTCGACTAATCTTTTGATAGTGTCGCATGTCGAAACCAACAACACCCAAGTTTTCGCCTTCTGCTTCCGTGTTATCATCAAAAAGCTTGTAATAATACTCCCCAAAAAACTTCATTCGGGTACCGTACTTAATGTTAAGTGCCACGTTTCTGGTATTATCAAACACATAAGCAACCTTGGCGCTTCCCCATGTGCGGTTATTGATTTCCGTTTCTAATGCATTTTGAGAGGTAGAAAGTGGTACACTTCGATCATTTCGTAAGGAGAATGTTCCACGGATACTAGTTATTTCACTGAAAGGATAAATCAATGAGTATACCCCTCTAATTGTGTTTAAGTTACTTAGCAATGCCGAACTTTCGTCTCGTTGGCGGGTGTAGCTCAACAGGTACTCTTTGTCTAGTCGCTTTTTACGGTCTTGAAAACCGAATAAAACTTCTTTAGTTTCTCCTGCGAAGCGAAAGCCACCATACACTCTGTAGTCCTCTAATAAATCCACGATACCATATTGTAAAGCAAGACCTAACCCGGGATTGTTGTAGGGCCTTCCTGTAAATACCTGATAC
Source organism: uncultured Acidiluteibacter sp. (assembly GCA_965660325.1). Taxonomy (GTDB): domain Bacteria; phylum Bacteroidota; class Bacteroidia; order Flavobacteriales_E; family Vicingaceae; genus Acidiluteibacter. The sequence goes on along the minus strand of CBFHZL010000004.1, from coordinate 50,806 downwards.
TGTCCATTTAAAAAAGAATTGTTGAGCTGCAACGCAGAGTTATCAATTCTAAAGTTCAGGTTATAATTTCGTTGATTAGTTAGTCCAAATGGTTTGGATTGATCTTTAGGCTCCAATGTAGTAATAACCGTTGACTTTCTAGGTCGTGTAGTTTTCTTAATAGCTTCTTTAGGCTCTTTGTTAAAGGTATATTCCTTGATCAGTTGCTCACTTTTTTTCGATTGCTCAATTGGTTTGCTCTTTAATATCAGTTGTTTTTCCTTTGGAGAAGGCGATTGTTCCTCTGATTTACTTCGTTTTTTTTGAGATGACTTTTTTGTTCTTGAAGCCGCTTGCTTGTTGCGATTGGTTGCATTGTCAACCAAGTAATATTTCTCTTTTGTAAATACAACTTCACTTACTTTCGCACTGTTTTGAGTGCTGTTGTGCTCTGAGATGGAGCGATTATTTTCCGTACTTTCAATTTCATTGTAGAAATAATCATAATGAATAATCGTGTCAATTCTACTTACCGAACTGTCGAACTGGGCTACTTTTCGCTGATAAATGGCATTTTCTAGTCCCAAGTAAGCAATATTGCCTTTGTATCGAATGGGCTGCATTTCCGATTGCTTCTCTGTGTTGGTTACTCTCCTTAACTTAGGTTCGTCCGAAAGATGGTCCAAAACAAATATGTCATTCTTGTATTGCAGGTCGCTGAACTCAATTTGCGTAGGACTTAAACTATCATTTTTGCGATTACTAGCAAACGCAATCGCTTTTCCGTTTTCTACAAAAACTGGATCAAGATCATCAAACACATCATCGGTGATTTTCTTTTGTGTGTTTCCTCCAATTCGGTATATATACAAGTCTGTTTGTCCTCTAAAAACAGCTGATAAGACCATTGTTTTTCCATCTGGGGCATAGTCATAACTCAGCACTTTCTCCAAGTTGAATATATTTTTTCGATACAGTTCCTCTTCTTCAACATCGTAAGTGTAAAGCTGCAGCTCCCCTTTTTCTTCAACAAAAAAGGTCAACAGTTTACCGGTTGGATGCCATTCCAAAATAGGGTAGGAGTAATCAACGATTCGGTCGAGTTTATGCTCATCTTTAAAAATACGTCTCTTTTTACCGGTCTGTTTGTCGTATAGGTATAATTTATACTGTCCTCGCTGATTGGTGGTAAAAGCTGCTTTGTTGCCACTAGGACTAAGTTTAAACTGCTCATACACTCTATTTTTTCTAATTTTTAAATCGATGGGAGTATGGTTATCTGTATAGCTTTCGTTGCCAATTTCCATAAATTTCTCCCTGAAAAAAGTAGTCCAGTCGGCTGTGATGCTCTCAAACGAAACTCCGATGGAATACAGCAAGCCATCTTCTACATCTCGGGTTACTCTGGTAAGGTACAAGATATTGCTGATGGTTTTAGGATCGTACTTTTCTGCAATAAATGTCCACATGGCATGACTCGCCAAGGTTGCGTCTCGTTCATCAAGGCGATTAAACTTCTCGTATTTATTTTGCTCAATCCCAACCTTTATTAGATTAATAATATCAGGATCATTTCCATAGGTAAGGTAAGAAACTAGTCCTTTTACGTACCAGCTAGGAATGGTCAATAGGGCGGAGTTTTTAATCATTTCTTTCCAGCTGCCACCATACATCATTTGATAAATCAATACTTCGGTAATTCCCGCATCTATTTGTTGATTCAGTTTGGTATAATCGCCCTCAAAGTATAGAAACACCTTAGAACCAACGATTCGAGTTACTCCGCCAATACTGTATGTTTCATCTGCGCCGATGCCGATGTTACTTTGTTTAAAATCAGAATGCTTATTGTAAATAACAAACTGTATACGCTCATCTAAATAGTAATCGAAAAACTTTTCTTGCTCAGCTATTTTGGTGTGTGCATATTCTGCGGTGTGCTCGGCTATTTCTTGACCACCTGTGTAGAAGTAGGTTTCGTATTTATCAAAACGGTAAAATTTCCATTCAAAATTTTCATACTGAACCCTGTTTTTTCCAAACTCAATATTACTTCCAGTGTAGAATTGCGCTACTGCGGAAGAAGAGCAAAAGGTAACTGCTACCAGTAAGAGGTAGCTAAAGTTATTTTTGATAAATGAATGGAAAAAGAATTTATGCATATAGACCTATAAAATTAACTAAAATCTGCGGTAACCGTTATATTTGTGCAACATTAAAATTAGAAACAATGTTGTCGATTAAGCAGTTTACTTTCAATGCATTTCAAGAGAATACCTATATTTTGTATGATGAAACAAAATCAGCAGCTATAGTCGATCCAGGTTGTTCTAATGCTTCAGAAGAACGTGAATTAATTAGTTTTATTGAACAAGAAGGGCTTCAGGTAGAACAGTTAATTAATACGCATTGTCACGTAGATCATGTATTAGGGCTAAATTTTATTGCAGATAAGTTTAACCTTCCTGCACAGTTTCATGAATTAGATCTGCCTGTTTTGGAGGCTGTTCCAAGTTATGCTACCATGTATGGTTTTAACGTGATTCCATTTGCAGGCGAGAAGAAGTTTATCAGCGAAGGCGATCAGATACAAGTTGGAGATGCTGTTCTAGATATTTTATTTGTTCCAGGTCACGCACCCGGTCACATTGTTTTCATCGACCATGAGCAGAAGAATATTATTGGCGGCGATGTATTGTTCTATGGGAGTATTGGTAGAACAGACCTTCCAGGAGGAGATCATGCTACTTTACTGCAATCCATAGAAACTAAGTTGTTTTCCTTAGCCGACGAATATGTGGTTTATCCGGGGCATGGGCCTAAAACATCTATCGGATTTGAGAAGGCCAATAACCCATTTTTTCACTAATCTACTTCGTATTTGGGTCCATTGTAAACAGGATTGTTGCAGTTCACAGGGTCATCGCGTAAAAACAGAATTTGAAGACTGAACAGTATCGGTTGAAAGTTTGATTTGCTGTAGGCCAAACTAGGACTTAAATCATCGCTAGGATAGAAGGTAAGTATTGGCGTTTCCAAACTTGGAATTAAAAGCAAATTTTTAAAGGACCGAACTCCAAGTCCAATTTTGTAATGCAGTTGCGCTATGTCGATGGGTGGATAGTCTACAAAGTAGATGCGGTCGTCCCCTGAATATTCGCCTCCCTCTATTGCTCGATGATCAACATTTAAGCCCAGGGAATGGCTCATGAAAATGTTCTGCTTTAATGGGATGGTTTTCGTAGCATTAAAAAACAGCCCGATATGAGAATCATTAAAATCGAACACTGACTCCCCTTCGTACACTTGGTTGTTATTGAGGTTGGTTTCTGTGAATTTAGTAGTTAGTTGACCTCTTAGGAGTTTATAGCTCACCCCAAAGTCGAGGAAGTCAATTATCCGGTTCTTTTCGAAGCTGTGAAACCATCCGATTTGTAATGATCCGCCAAACTTTCCCGAAGGAGAGCTTTCGCGAACAATGGAGGTATTGCCATCGTTTTCAGAACTGCTCGATTCATTTATTCCTAAAAAGTAGGTAACACCCGGAGCAATCATAAGACCTCCATTTCGGAGTTCCCTATCGAGCGGAAAAACTGCTCCTCTTTCTTTTCGCATTTGTGCAAATGAAAGTGTGGAGAGCATTAACGCGACAACAGCTAATTGAGTTTTCATTTAGATTAAACTCAAAATGTGCTGCTCTATTTCGTCACTGTCCCACTTTTTTTCTATTTCAGGGTCAGCCATAATTACATCCATCACCTTTTCTTGCTTTTTACCTTGTGCATTTGCGGTAGCATAAGGGATGTGGCTAAACGTCACTTGAGAGTAAAGTGGCATCCATTTGTCAGGGTATTTGGTGAAAAGTTTTTTCTCTATTTTTTTCCGTAATAAGAAGCTTTCGTCGGCTACTTTGTCGCGCATTTCTATAAAGTTCTGAATGGCCAAATCTGCAATCGCATCGCCATTGGGCTTGCGTTCTTTAGCAAACTCGTCAAATAATTTTTCCCAGTTGCCATCAAAGTCGGCCGACATCTCTGCAAATGCTGAACAATCTTCAAAGCCACTGTTCATGCCCTGACCATAAAATGGCACGATAGCATGAGAGGCATCGCCCATTAATATAATTTTATCGCTGTAGTTCCAGGGCTCGCATTTAACAGTCACAAGCGGAGAAGTAGGGTTTTCAAAATATTCTTCTACTAGATTTGGCATTAACGGCACAGAGTCCGCAAATGTTTTATTGAAAAAATTCAATACATCGTCTGCCGTTTTAATGGACTCGAAAGAGTTCTCTCCTTCAAATGGGAAAAATAGCGTACACGTAAAACTACCATCCATATTTGGAAGCGCAATCATCATGTATTCACCTCTTGGCCAAATGTGCAGTGAGTGCTTATCAATTTGGTGTGTACCATCGGGATTAGCAGGGATGCTCAATTCTTTATAACCGTGTTTTAGGTAGGTTTGAGAATAGTTAAATCGAGGTGTTTTTTGCAGTCGCGCTCTGATAGCCGAAAATGCGCCATCGGTTCCAAATATTCTGTCAGGTTGATGTGTCGACTTTTTCTTAGTTTCGGTGTCAGAGAAGGTCAACTCGTTAGAATCTAAATCTACATTTTTGCACGCCTGATTGAAATGGAAGTTGACATTTTCAAATTGATCAGCCAAATTCATCAGGGTTTGATTCAAGCCTCCTCTACTCACAGAGTATATCGCCTGTCCTTCTTTTCCATAAGCTTGCGGGGTAAGGGTGCCATCTTCAGCATGCATCATTCTACCATACATGGGAATAGCCGTTTCTTTGATGTTTTCATCTACTCCGGCCATTTTTAGTGCTTTCCAACCCCTGTCAGATAAAGCCAAGTTAATTGATCGGCCTGCGCTTAGCGTTACATTTCGCATATCAGGTCTTCGCTCAAAAACATCGACTTGATATCCTTTTTTTGCCATCAAAATGGCCTGTAGAGATCCTACTAATCCTGCTCCTACAATCGCTATTTTCTCCATATTATAAAGTCTTTAATCCTTCGTCTAATAATTTTCCAAACTGGTATACATCTTCGAATGAATTGTACATCGGTACAGGTGCCATTCGAATTACGTTAGGCTCTCTCCAGTCGGCAATTACTCCTTTTTCAGTTATAAAATCAAATAATTCTTTCCCCGTTCCATGTGTGAGAATGGAAATTTGTGATCCCCTTTCTTTCTTGTTCTTTGGTGTGATGATTTCAAAATTGGCATTTGGATTGTTTTTTGAAACCTCTCCAATTACAAATTCCAAATACCCAGTTAATGCATCGCGTTTTTCAAACAAACGTTCCGGAGTTGCCTCCTCAAACAAATCTAATGCAATTTTGTGCGCAGTCATACATAAAACAGGCGCATTACTTAGTTGCCATCCATCGGCGCCTTCAGCAGGAACAAATCCTTTGGCCATTTTAAACCGACCTTCGGAAGGCGTTCCCCACCAACCTGCAAATCGTTTTAGTTCAGGATTGAAAGCGTGTCGTTCGTGTACAAATACGCCTGAAATAGATCCAGGACCTGAGTTGAGGTATTTGTAGGTGCACCAAGCAGCAAAGTCAACGCCCCACTCGTGTAATTTTAATTCAATATTTCCTGCACCGTGAGCAAGATCAAAGGCTACAATAGCGCCCGCTTTGTGCCCTTTTTCCGTGATGGTTTTCATATCGAAAACCTGTCCAGTGTAGTAATTTACTCCACCGATCATGATTAACGCAATCTCATCGCCATGAAGCCGAATTGCTTCGTAAATATCATCGTGATGGATGGTGTGTTCACCTTCTCTTGGAGCGATTTCAATAATGGCACTTTCAGGATCGTAACCGTGGAATTTAACCTGACTTTCTAGCGCATATTGATCTGATGGGAATGCTTTCGCCTCGCACAGAATTTTGTGGCGTTTGCCTTTCGGCTGATAAAACGACGCCATCATCAAGTGTAAGTTGGTCGTTAAACCATTCATTACGGTGACTTCACTTTCTTTTGCACCAACTACTTTCGCTGCCCCTTTTTTAAATATCTCATGGTAAGATACCCAAGGATTTTCTGCATGAAAGTGCCCTTCTACACCATATTTTGCCCAATCATCTAACTCTTGATTAATGGCAGCTTTTGCCTTTTTAGGCATAAGTCCTAAGCTATTTCCTGTAAAGTAATAACAGCCGTTGGGATTAAAATGGGGGAAGTGAAATTCATCTCTGAATGATCGTAATGGATCGAGTGCATCTTGCTCTTGTGCAAATGCTAGCGTATTGATATAGTTCATTGAAAGCTCCTTTTGCTTCAAAGATACAAAGCTCTCCTAAATTAGGGGGACTTTCAATTGGAAATACGATCGGTAATTTTAAACCAATTCAGCTTGATAGCTTTTATCTATTCCTTACGGATGAAATCGCTGGTAAGAACTTAACCTTTCGTCAAACAGCTCTACTGTTCTATCATAAGAGCGATTAAAGATGGGAAGCGATTCATACGTTCTCACAAAGTAGGGAAATGGTGCTTCGAGTTGCTCGAATTGATTATTGTAAATCACCAAGGCCGGAATACCCATTTGCTCTGTTTTGGCGAACTCTGCAATGACATAAGTGTTTATTATCAAGTCATTTTGAGGAACGGTTTTTAATTCGTCGTTCAGAAGAAAACCATCAAAATTCCCCTCCCTTATTTCATTGCTATGCGAACTAGAGAAATAATAGACGTGCTTGATATACTTGAGTTTTTTTGAAAATGCTGCAATCACTTCTTCGTTGGATTCGATAATTTTTTCTTTCAGTTCAGCATACTTTTTTGTTAGCCGCATCTTCTGTAGTAACTCCAGCTGTTTTTCACCGGTATTTAGCCGCACAAGAATGGCTCCATCTGAGAGTTGAGATACTAGTTGATTTGGAAACTCATAAACTGATTGGGGACGAATTTCTTCTTGACCTATGCCTAATAACGGCGCAAGGCAGGTCAGCATATATAAAACAAGATTTTTCATAATTGTAGATTTTAACGTAAGATGTCCGCTTTGTTAAAAACGTCCTTTCTAATGTACTATTTTATTTTGAAGTGTAATTATTACCACTGCGACTTAAGCCGAGTAGAAAGGGATATAGCCTTTTAATCGGATATTGGAGATTCGATTTATAGAAGTCGGTTACCTAATTAATGGTAAATAATATGGGTGAATCCATCTACACAAGTATAGAAAAGGTTAAACAGTTTTTTCTATAATTATTATTTATATTTCTATTAATCAGTATTTAGTGTCGTTGGTTGAGTGTTTGTTTTTTCTCCATAAACCTTAAACATAAAAACATGAATTTTCAATTGAATAAACGATTACGTCTGGTTACTATTTTTAACCTTTTTATTGTAGCAGCTTTGCTGAGCTCATGTAGCTTAGTTCGCTCCAATGACAGCAATAACTTTACGCGGGTAAAGTACAACCCTCACTTGAAGCTGAGTAAGACAATGAGTAAGGCTGAGGTGATGGAAAGCAAAGCCGAAAAGCTAAAGGTGCATAAAATGCAGAATAAGACTGCAGCTGTAAGTGCAAAAACAACGAGAAAACCAATTTATCAATCCATCCTTAAGGCTGAAGATGGAGTGCTAACTGCCGCTACAAATCAAAAAGAAGGGAAGAAGGCTGATTTTATTCATCCCTTTAGTCCCTTAAATAACCGACTTGGGGAGATGGGATTTGCAACTGATTGGTCAGAATTGTTAAAAATGAATATAACAGCGGTAAGTCCTGCTATATCTGATGATGATCTAGGTGCCCTGATATGGATTATCTTGGCTGCGTTGCTTGTGCTTTTACTGTTGAGTATTTTAGCTGAGCTTGGTGGTGGATTAATCGGAACTTTATTAGCGGTGCTTATAATTCTTTTAATCTTAAGGTTGCTAGGAATTGTATAGAATATAGGTGAAAGTAAGTGCAAAGCGCCTTGACGAGTGTCAAGGCGCTTTTTTGTTGACCGTGTTTAATGTTTGATCAGTTTCTTTATCCGTTAGCTTAGACTTCTAATCCTTGAAAACAAGCACGAAAGAGCAGTGAAATTGCCTGTCCGTCTGGCAGGCTGATAGTCCGTAAACAATCAACTTATTTTAGGTTTTTCCAAAAAAATAGCCGCTCCAACTTAATGAAACGGCTATCTTAATTATTATTTTAGGTTGATGATTACATCATTCCGCCCATTCCACCCATACCACCTGGCATAGCTGGAGCATCATTTCCTTCTTCTGGAATATCAGCAATAACGCATTCCGTAGTCAATAGCATGCTCGCAATAGATGCGGCATTTTCTAATGCTACACGAGATACTTTAGTCGGGTCAATTACACCTGCATCAAATAAGTTTTCATAAACTTCTGTTCTTGCATTGTAACCGTAGTCGCCTTTTCCTTCTCTAACTTTCTGAATCACGATAGAACCTTCACCACCGCAGTTGGCAACGATTTGTCTCAATGGCTCTTCAATGGCTCTTCGAATAATTTCGATACCGGTCTTCTCATCTGCATTGTCGCCTTCAAGGTTCTCAATTGCAGCCAATGATCGAATATATGCAACTCCACCACCAGGTACAATTCCTTCTTCTACTGCAGCTCTTGTTGCAGCTAAAGCGTCATCTACTCGGTCTTTCTTCTCTTTCATTTCCACTTCAGAAGCAGCTCCAACGTAAAGTACCGCTACTCCACCTGCAAGTTTCGCTAAGCGTTCTTGTAGCTTCTCTCTATCGTAGTCAGATGTGGTATTTTCCATCTGTGCTTTAATTTGAGAAACACGTGATTGGATATCGTCTTTTTGTCCTGATCCGTTCACGATAGTCGTATTGTCTTTATCGATGGTGATTTTCTCTGCCTCACCTAAGTAAGAGAGGTCAGCATTTTCTAATTTGTACCCTCTTTCCTCAGAAATTACGGTACCACCAGTTAAGATGGCAATGTCTTCCAACATTTCTTTTCTTCTGTCACCAAATCCTGGAGCTTTTACAGCAGCAATTTTCAGTGATCCTCTAATTTTGTTTACCACCAATGTCGCTAACGCTTCTCCTTCTACATCCTCAGCGATAATCAATAAAGGTCTTCCTGATTGAGCTGATTTTTCAAGAATCGGTAATAAATCCTTCATGTTAGAAACCTTCTTGTCGTAAATCAATACGTAAGGGTTATCTAAGTCAGCAATCATTTTTTCAGTGTCTGTTACGAAGTAAGGAGAAAGGTATCCTCTATCGAATTGCATCCCTTCCACTACTTCTACAGTAGTTTCTGTTCCTTTTGCTTCTTCTACTGTAATAACTCCTTCTTTCTTCACTTTGGCCATCGCCTCAGCGATTAACTTACCGATTGAGTTGTCGTTGTTAGCAGAAATAGTTGCTACCTGCTCGATTTTCTCATTGTCGTCGCCTACTGTTTTAGAAACCTTTTTTAGTTCTGCTACAATAGTTGCTACTGCCTTATCGATTCCTCTTTTTAGGTCCATTGGGTTAGCACCCGCAGCTACGTTTTTCAATCCTGCAGTTACAATTGCTTGCGCTAGAATCGTTGCAGTAGTAGTACCATCACCTGCATCATCAGCAGTTTTAGAGGCTACTTCTTTTAGCATTTGAGCACCCATGTTTTCAACGGTATCTTTCAGCTCAATTTCTTTTGCTACGGATACACCATCTTTTGTTACCGATGGAGCGCCAAATTTCTTATCAATAATTACATTTCTTCCTTTAGGTCCTAGCGTTACTTTTACCGCATTCGCTAAAATATCAACCCCTCTTTTTAGAGCATCACGTGCTTCTAAATCAAATGTGATTTCCTTTGCCATTTTTCTTTAGTTTTTTAATTAAACGATTGCTAAAATATCAGATTCTCTCATAATCAGGTAGTCTTTGCCTTCTAGCGCCAACTCTGATCCAGAATATTTACCATATAGGACACTGTCGCCAACTTTTACAGTCATCGGCTCATCCGGCTTGCCATTACCTACGGCAACTACAATACCTTTTTGTGGTTTCTCCTTAGCAGTATCAGGAATAATAATACCTCCTGCTGTTTTCTCTTCTGCTGCAGCTGGTTCTACCAGAACTCTATCTGCAAGTGGTTTAATGTTTACTGACATATTTATAAATTAAAATTAATTGTTAATTGATGAAATCCTCTAGTCACATTTTGTGCCAATGCAATGCTACTCCATTTTTGCTAAAAAATTGACAGTAAACCATAAATTAAGACATAAAAAAAGTGCCAGAATATGACATTCTGGCACTTTCAATTAAGTTATTGTATCGTCTACTACTCAGCAGGAACTTCTTCTGAAGCTTCTTCCTGAATTGGAGCAGCGTCTTCATTTAATAGCGGCGCTTGCTCGGTAGGGATTACAATTTGATTCGCTTCATTCGTTAATTCTGATTCCGTTGGAGTAGCAGTTACTGTTGTGGTTTCATTAAAAGTAGCCGAAACTACACTTAATACCACTAACGTAATGGCTAATGTCCATGTTGCTTTTTCGATAAAGTCAGTTGTTTTTCTAACACCCATCACCTGATTAGAAGAAGAGAAGTTAGATGCAAGACCACCTTTTGGATTTTGTACCAATACAACCAAAATCAACAAAATGGCTACAATTAAAATTAATACAGAGATAATAGTTCCCATGTTTTTTTATTTTTTAGGCGTTTCGCCCAGTTTATGAATAAGGTTTGCAAAATAAATTCTTTTTTCTGGATATTTCAAGGCTAATTTTTCATAAGCTGCAATTGCTTTTTCTACATTTCCTTGTTGGGCATAAATGTTGGCCAGTGTTTCAGTAACTAAATCATCGTTTTCTTTCACGCTCAAGCGCGCCATATTGCTCGCAGAATAGAATTCTTTTTTTGGTTTTATTTGAGGCTCAGTGGTTATAAAATTATTGATGAGCTCTTTGTTTGCTTTTTTCGGTTCTTGACTTTTTTCTTCCTTCGGTTGAGTAGATGCTGAAGAGTCATCCATTAATTTCAGCCATTCGCTAAAGCTATGTTCGCTCGATTCGTCTAAATCAAGCGTTGAAGGTTGCTCTGCAATTATTTCCTCATTTTCGTTTGTAGCATTTTCTTCCGCTTCAGTTGCTTCGTCGGCTTCTAAAAAGTAGGTGTTGTGAATCGCTGCACTTAATATTTCTCGCTCTAAAAATGGGTCAGCTGCTTCATCTGCAGGTTGCTCTGGCTCGTCTATTGTTTCCTCTGTTTCCTCTTTGACTGCAATTGCCTTATCCTGTTCGATTTCAACAGCAGTAGATGCAGCCGATGGTTCCTCTACAGATTTTGCATTTTCCTCTGTTGGTTGTTCTATTGCTTCGGGAGTGATGACTTCACTAGATTCTTCATCTAGTAGATTATTGTCAGCTTTTGGTGCAGGTCGCTCTAAAATAAGGTGATGTAAAACGGTGCGGTCAAGCGCATATGCAGCAGATACTCTCAGTTGTTTCTCAAACGAAATATCTTCCAAGTTGTGTAACCCTTTTGCCAGCAATATTTGTGCTGTAGAGCAATAGGGGAATTGCTTCACGAGCGCCTTTAATTGATCTACTTGAGATACACTAATTTGCTCAGGTTGTGCAATGGCTGATATGAAGTTCGACTTATTCATTACCAATTTCCCACAGAAGCATTAAAAATGTCTTGTGTTAACTTTTCGTTGATCGATTCAATTAGTTGACCTTCCAAAGCTGCTAGTGTTTCAGATGATTCAAAATCCTCAAACTGTGTAAAAGAACGCTCGAAGTTTTGAGTAGGATCGAAACGGTGAGTAAATTTTACATTTACCGTAATGTTAAGCCTCGTTTGGGCTGCTTGCTCATTTCCTTGAATTGCTAGCGGAACTGCTTCATAATTGGTAATGGCTCCTTCAAATTGTAAATCCCCGTTTTCTTTAATGAGCGTTAAATTCGTCTGCGAGATGAAGATGTCTTTTAGTTCTTCTGTAAATTCTTGGCTAACGGTTACTTGAGCAATTGGTGCGTAGTTCTGAAAAAATGCGACCGATACCGTTTTTACGTTCGGATCTATGGCAGCACCCGTGAAAGAGTAGCATGATTGTAGCATTGCTAAAATTGCAAGGCTGCAAATGACGTAAAAAGACCTTATTAACTGTTTCATAAGTCTGCAATATTATATTCTTTTATCTTGCGATACAATGTTCGCTCTGAAATACCCAATTCTTTTGAGGCATTTTTCCGCTTACCATTGTATTTCTTTAGTGCTCTTTTGATCAATTCTTTTTCGGTGTCCGCTATAGAAAGTGTTTCTTCTACTTCTTCATGCACTTCATCTACCACTTCATTGTGAAAGTTTTTGTGGTTATACTCTTCCTCAAACTGATTGTTGGGCTCATTAAATGCCTGCAGTCGAAGTGGCAATTCACTAGTGGCTGGTTTCTCACCTTCTTCGTAGAGTCGCTGTATAATCTGTGCACCTTCTTCGCTGTTTACAAATCCGTCTTCCGAATTCAGCGCTTTAAATACGAGTTTCTTTAAATCAGTAACATCGCGTTTTAAATCAAACAGAACTTTGTATAAAATCTCTCGCTCGTTTAGGTTACTTTCGCTATCATCAGATCGGTAGAGCGCCGGAAGTGTTCTGCCATCAATATCTGGGAGATACGTCTTCAGTGTTTGCTCATCCACCGCTTTGTTTTTTTCGATAACCGATATTTGTTCGGTTACATTTTTCAACTGGCGGATATTTCCTGGCCAACGGTAGCTCTCTAATGCTGTTCTTGCATGATCCGATAATTGAATGGATGGCATGCGGTACTTTGCTGCAAAATCAGAGGCAAATTTTCGGAACAACAAATGAATGTCTTCTTTTCGGTCTCTGAGCGCTGGTAAAGAAATCGGCACCGTATTTAATCGATAATATAGGTCATCTCTAAATTGATTCTTTTTGATGGCTTCTGGAATATTTACATTGGTAGCCGCTACTATTCGAACGTTCGTTTTTTGAACTTTAGAAGATCCTACCTTAATAAACTCTCCAGTTTCTAAAACTCGAAGTAAACGCACTTGAGTTTGCAGTGGCAATTCGGCTACTTCATCAAGGAAAATAGTTCCACCGTCCGCTACTTCAAAATACCCTTTTCTAGCTTCATTTGCACCGGTAAAGGATCCTTTTTCATGTCCAAATAATTCGGAATCAATAGTGCCTTCAGGGATTGCTCCGCAGTTTACCGCAATGTATTTATTGTGTTTACGCGCACTTAGTTGATGAATGATTTGCGGCATGGTTTCCTTACCTACACCACTTTCACCACCTACCAATACAGATAAGTCAGTAGGTGCTACTTGTATGGCAATGTCAATGGCCCGTATCAATAATGGAGAGCTACCTATAATGCCAAATCGCTGTTTTATTTGATCTACTGTCATGGATTAGGCATTTACTACTTTTCCAATCAATGTACCTGTTGTACATGATTCAATTAATACATTTACATAGGTGCCCACTTGGTGGTTTTCTTTTGGAAAAACAGCCACGGCGTTTTGGGGCGTTCGTCCGTATAACTCCTCTTCAGACTTCTTAGAAGTACCTTCAATTAATACTTCATAGACCTTACCCACCATTTCATTATTTCTAAAATGAGCATTTTCTCTGTGCAGTTGGATAATTTCTTCTAGTCGTCGCTGCTTAACTGCCTCTGGTATATCATCCTCAAATTTTCTTTGAGCTACAGTATTGGGGCGTTCAGAATACTTAAACATGTACCCCAATTGATACCTTACGTATCGCATCATATCTAGCGTCTCTTGATGCTCTTCTTCCGTTTCTGAACAGAACCCTGCAATGATATCACTAGAAATAGAGCAGTCAGGGATTACCTCCCAAATTTTATCGATTCGCTCTTTATACCACTCTTTGGTGTAGCCCCGATTCATCAATTCGAGAATTCTATTGTTTCCAGATTGCACAGGTAGGTGAATATAATTACAAATGTTATCGTACTTCGCGATGGTGTAAATCACATCATCGGTCAGGTCTTTTGGATGAGAAGTAGAAAAACGTACTCGCAATAAAGGATCTATCTGAGCAACCATTTCCATTAGTTGTGCAAAGTTCACGCTTTCTTTTTGCTCTTCTTCGGATAAGTTTTTAAATTCTTTTTTTAATCCGCCACCATACCATAAATAAGAGTCCACATTTTGACCCAATAAAGTTACTTCTCGGTAGCCTTGTTCAAACAAGAGTTGAGCTTCATTCACAATGCTTTTAGGATCTCTGCTTCTTTCTCTTCCTCGGGTGAAAGGTACTACACAGAAGGTACACATATTATCACATCCTCTAGTGATCGATACAAAAGCAGTTACGCCATTTCCACCCATCCGAATGGGTTCAATCTCGGAGTAGGTTTCTTCTTTTGATAAGATAACGTTCACAGCCTTCTGTCCATTATCCACCTCTTCAACCAAGTTGGGTAGGTCGCGATAAGCATCAGGTCCTACAACTAAATCTACCAACTTCTCTTCATCAATCAATTTAGACTTTAGTCGTTCGGCCATGCAGCCAAGCACTCCGATAACCATCTCCGGCTTATTTTTTTTTATGGTATTGAAATTAGCAAGCCGCTTTCTGATGGTTTGCTCAGCCTTATCTCTAATGGAGCAGGTGTTGAGTAATATAAGGTCTGCTTCGTCTAACTTTTTGGTTGTGCTAAAGCCATCTTTCGTGAGGATAGAGGCTACAACTTCACTATCAGCAAAGTTCATTTGGCAACCATAACTTTCTATGTATACCTTTCTATCGGCATTATTACTGTTTGGATGATCAATGGTTAACGCTTCTCCTTGTCGTTGCTCATCTATCTCCTTAATTCCTGCTCTTGACATCCGTTTGTTCTGTTTTGTTGCCCTGCGAAATTAGGCAAATTTTGAATGCGTGACAAAATGGCATAGTACGAACTCTTCACAAACAACAGTTTTTAACATTGCTGCAACCCCTTTGAATAGTAGGTTGATAGTGTGTTATTTGCAAAGTTTAAATTGGAATACCTTTGTTAGCTATCTCTTTTATCATTTTATTTGTACCGAAATTTCACCCATAGAAAGCTAAAAAACCAAGAATGGCTAAGAACTTAGTAATCGTAGAATCACCTGCAAAGGCAAAAACAATTGAAGGATTTTTAGGTAAAGACTTCGTTGTAAAATCAAGTTTTGGACATATCAGGGATCTTCCAGGTAAGGATATCTCCATTGATATCGAGAATAACTTTGAGCCAAAATATGTTATCACCGAGGATAAGAAAAAGGTGGTTGCAGAGCTTAAGAAATTAGTCAAATCTTCTGAGATGGTTTGGTTAGCAACGGATGAGGACCGAGAGGGAGAAGCTATTTCATGGCATTTACTAGAGGCGTTAGGTTTGGATGAGAAGAAAACCAAACGAATTGTTTTTCATGAGATTACCAAGGGTGCTATTACCAATGCAATTGAAAATCCAAGGGCGTTAGATAAAAACTTGGTCGATGCTCAGCAAGCGAGAAGAATTCTAGACCGGTTAGTGGGTTATGAACTGTCTCCTATACTATGGAAGAAAGTAAAGCCTTCTTTATCTGCAGGTCGGGTGCAATCGGTAACGGTACGCTTAATTGTAGAGCGCGAACGAGAAATAATGAACTTTAAAGGTTCTTCTTCATACCGAGTAGTCGGAAATTTCTTGATTGATGGTAAGGTAGTGTTGAAGGCAGAATTACCTAAACGATTTAAAGAGAAGAAAGCAGCTGAAGACTTTTTAGCGGCTTGTCAATCATCTAAGTTTTCGATTGCTAATTTAGAAACAAAACCGGCTAAGAAATCACCAACAGCTCCATTTACAACTTCTACTTTACAGCAAGAAGCAAGTAGAAAACTTGGATTCTCAGTTAGTCAGACCATGAGTGTTGCACAGCGACTATATGAAGCTGGAAAGATTACGTACATGAGAACGGACTCGGTGAACTTATCGGATACTGCATTAAATGCAGCAAAAAAGGAAATTACTTCTGCTTACGGCAGTGAGTATGCGCAAACAAGAAAATATAACACCAAATCTAAAGGCGCGCAAGAGGCCCACGAAGCCATTCGGCCAACTGAGTTTTCTACGCATGCAGTAAGCGGTGCTTCTCAAGAGTCACGTCTCTATGACTTAATATGGAAGCGATCGATTGCTTCACAAATGAGTGATGCCCAGTTGGAAAAGACTACAGTAACAATCGACGTTTCTGAGGCAAAAGAGAATTTTGTTGCTAGAGGAGAGGTGATCAAGTTTGAAGGATTTTTAAAGGTATATCTCGAGTCAAATGATGACGAGGATAGCGAAGAAGAAAAAGAAGGCGTGTTGCCTCCAATGAAAAAAGGGCAAGAGTTGTTGCTGAAAGAAATTACCGCCACTCAGCGATTTGCACAACATCCACCGCGCTACCAAGAAGCAAGTTTGGTTAGAAAGTTGGAAGAGTTAGGAATTGGACGTCCGTCTACATACGCGCCAACCATTTCTACAGTGCAGAAGAGAGGGTACGTTGTAAAGGAGGCCAGAGAAGGTTGGGAAAGAGAATACATCCAGATGTCGCTAACTCCAGAAAAGCTTTCAGAAGACACCAAGAAGGAGAATACAGGTGCAGAAAAGAATAAGTTGTTTCCAACTGATATAGGAATGGTAGTAACCGATTTCTTGCAGCAGCACTTTGAGCGAATCATGGATTACGGCTTTACTGCAGATGTAGAGAAGCAGTTTGATGACATCGCAGAAGGACAGCGAAAGTGGAATAAAATGATTGAAACGTTTTACACTTCCTTTCATACCAATGTAGTAGATACGCTTGAAAATGCTGATCGTGCTAGCGGTGAGCGTTACCTAGGAGAAGATCCAAAAACTGGTAAGAAGTTGATTGTACGTATAGGTCGTTATGGTCCGATGGCACAAATCGGAGACTCGGAGGATGAAGAAAAACCGCAGTTTGCGAGTTTGCTTTCTACGCAAAACTTAGAGACCATTACATTTGAAGAGGCGCTTGATTTGTTTAAGCTACCAAGGGAAGTAGGTGAGTATAATGGAGAAAAGATGATCGCAGCTATTGGTCGATTTGGTCCATATATTCGTTATGGAAAACTGTTTGCGTCGCTAAAGAAGGCAGATGGAGATGATCCGATGACTATTACAGAAGAGCGTGCCGTAGAAGTAGTAAAGGCTAAAATACAGGCAGAGAAGGATAAGTACATCAAAGTATTTGATGAAGATCCAGATGTACAAGTACTCAATGGCCGATATGGCCCATACATTAAACATGGTAAGAAGAATGTCAAGATTCCTAAAGATGTAGAGCCTGCGTCATTGACCTTAGAGGCATGCCTTAAGTTATCGGCAGAGGCTCCTGATAAGAAGGGTAGAGGTGCAGCTGCTAAGAAGACCACAGCGAAGAAGACGACCACAAAAAAAGCACCGGCGAAGAAGAAAACTACCGCTAAAAAGACAACTGCAAAGAAGACGACTGCTAAAAAAGCTGCACCTAAAAAGAAATAAGAGATGGAATTTTTAGATTTCGTTGAGGGCGTTGACCTAAATAAAATCAACCCTAATTTTGTTTACGAACCAGACCAACTTGGTGATGCCATTAAAATTAGATCAGCGAGTGATGCTGGTAGTTTTCAGTTGGAAAAAACCGATCGTATTGCCCTATTAGGTGTGATGGAAGATCGAGGAAATCCCAACAGTATGGGTGCCGCGATGTCTCCTAATGTTTTTAGGAATTATTTTTATAAATTGTATAAAGGAGTTGGGTTCGAACATATTGTTGATCTTGGTAATATAAAGCAGGGAGAATCCTTATCTGATACCTACTTTGCACTTTCAGCGACGATTTCAGGATTAATCAAGTTAGGAGTAATACCGATTATCATTGGTGGAACAAAGGACTTAACTTATGCTAATTTCTTGGCCTACGAAAAGTTGGAGCAAACGGTAAATCATACCGCTATTGACTCGGCCTTCAATATTGGAGACTCCTCTCAACCAATTAATGCTAAGAATTACTTGAGCAAGATCGTGCTGCATCAACCTAATTTTTTGTTCAACTTTAGTAATATCGGTTACCAATCTTATTTTGTTAGTCGCAATGAGGTTAATTTAATTGATAGTCTTTACTTTGACACTTACAGGTTGGGGATGGTTCGAGCAGATATTCGAGAGAATGAACCCATTATTAGAAATGCGGATTTCATCAGCTTTGATATTTCATCCATCAGGCAGTCAGAAGCACCTGCTTGTTCTGGAGCAACTCCAAATGGGTTGTTTGGTGATGAAGCATGCCAATTGGCACGCTATGCAGGAATGAGCGATAAGTTAACATCCATCGGGTTTTATGAAGTAAACCCTACACTTGACTTTAACGGGCAAACTAGCCACTTGTTGGCCCAAATGGTGTGGTACTTTATGGATGGGGTGTTCAATCGAAAGCAAGATTTTCCTGCATGTAATAAAACAGAATATATAAAGTATACCGTGGCGATGGAAGATCAAAAAACGGACATTACTTTTTATAAAAGTGAAAAAAGTGATCGATGGTTTATGGATGTACCTTACCCAAATGCTGCTAAGAGTAAGTATGATCGACACTTACTAGTTCCTTGTAGTTACTTAGATTATCAAACGGCGTGCAATAACGAGATTCCAGATCGATGGGTGCAGACACTCAAGAAATTGCGATAGAAAATAATCCTTCCACATAAAAAAATGCAAGAGAATCGTTAAAAAAGTTTAACAGCTTATATATTTTAGGTATTTTAGTGCACCAAAATCTCTGATTAAAAGATATTTCATCCTATGAAGAAACTGTTACTTAGTATTTTAGTTCTTTTTGCTGCAAACTCATTTGCGCAACAAGATCCTCAGTTTACACAGAATATGTTCAACAAGCTTGCTGTAAACCCTGGTTTCGCCGGAGTGAGCAATGCGTATTGTGCTACGTTAATTTCTCGTCAGCAATGGCTAGGATTTGAAGGAAGGCCGCAGACTAACTTATTTAGTTTGGATGCGAAGATTCGTCCATTTGACCGTTTTAATAGTGGTGTTGGTCTTACTGTTTGGCAAGATGAGTTAGGTTTTGAAAAGACACTAAATGCTAAGCTTGCTTACGCTTACCATAAAAATATCGGTAATGGGTTGTTGTCTATTGGTATTGAAGGAGGAATTTATAATAAATCAGTTAATGGAGATTGGATTACATCAGGACCTAATGGCTTAGGGAACGGCTCAGAAGATCCATCTATTCCGGATTCAGAGGTTTCTGATTTAACATTTGATTTGGGTTTTGGTGCTTACTATGCGACTCAAGATTTTTATGTAGGACTTTCAACTACACATTTGACTGCACCACAATTAAGTGCTGCAGCTGACCGTTCAAGCTTAGATTATTCTTTAGCACGTCATTTTTATGTAATGGGTGGATACAATATTAGTTTCGCAGGTCCGTTTGAATTGAAGCCTTCTATCTTTATTAAGTCTGATGTTTCTTCTACGCAAGTTGATTTAAATGTTAACCTAGAATACAATCAGCTTGTATGGGGTGGTTTGTCATACAGGTATGAGGATGCAATTGCAATTCTTGCTGGGGTGAATGTTCCGATGTTAGAAGGATTAAAAGTGGGAGTTTCTTACGATTATAACATTTCCTTATTGAATGATTATAGCAATGGATCACTAGAATTTATGGTAGGGTATTGTTACCCAATCAGTAACCCACTTAAGGTGCAGCGTTACAAGAGTGTAAGATTTTTATAAAAAAAAGGTATATTTGAAACCTTTTAAAAAAATAGGGGTATAAGCTTCCCTCAAAACACGACTTTGTAGTAAGGGTCGAAATAGAAAAAACGAAAAAGATGAAAAAGTTAGTCATATTTGGAGCAATCATAGCTTTGTTTTCTTCTTGTAGTCAGGAGAACGGCGAACTTATAGGTGTTCAAGGTAGAGAAATGTTCTACCAACCTGTGCCTTACGGAATGTTATTGATTCCTCAGGGTAGTTACACCATGGGAAATACCGATGAGGATGTATCAAACTCAACAGTATCACAAACAAAAGTGGTATCCGTTGCTGCCTTTTACATGGATCAGACTGAAATTTCTAATAACGAGTACCGCCAGTTTGTTTATTGGGTAAAGGATTCTATCGCTCGTAAAATTTTAGGAGAGGAAGTTTCAGAGGAATACTTGAATACGGTTAATGTTTATGGTGAGGATATCGAGCCACCTACCATTAACTGGGATGCTAAGTTTAGATGGAACGGTGAAGAAGAAAGAGAAGCATTAGAGGTGATGTTCTTGCCCGACTATGAACGTTTCTATGGCAGAAAAGAAATAGATACACGTAAGTTAATGTTTGAATACTCTTGGATCGATTGGCAAGCAGCATCTGCTCGCAAGAACAGAGAGCAGGGTAAAATTGATCGTTCAGTATTCATCAAAAAGGATATCATTAATGTATATCCTGATACCTTAGCTTGGGTGCATGACTTTACGTATTCATTTAATGAACCATTAACTAATGCCTATTTCTGGCACCCATCTTATGATGACTATCCGTTAGTAGGTGTTAGTTGGAAACAAGCAAGAGCTTTCTCAATTTGGAGAAGTGAATTGTTGAATAACTATTTAGATCAAAGAGGTATGACGACAGTTCAATACTTCAGACTGCCTACAGAATCTGAGTGGGAATGGGCTGCACGTGGTGGTTTAGATAATAACCAGTACCCATGGGGTGGGCCTTATATTAGAAACACAAAAGGCTGTTTCTTAGGTAACTTTAAGCCATTAAGAGGTAATTATGTAGATGATGGTGGTCTTACTACTGTTGCAGTTAATGCTTACAATCCGAATGATTATGGATTGTTTTGTATGGCTGGTAACGTAGCAGAGTGGACAAGCAACGCTTTTGACGAAGCATCTTACAACTTTGCTCACGATTTAAACATGGATTATGTTTATGAGGCGAAAGATTCTGATCCACCCTCATTGAAGCGAAAAGTAATTCGTGGTGGTTCATGGAAAGATGTAGGTTATTACCTTATGAACGGTACTAGAACATACGAATATCAAGATACCGCTAAATGTTATATTGGTTTTAGAAACGTGATGTCTTATTTGGGAAGAGGGACAAACGACCAACTATAATCTAGCAAAGATTACACTAACTAATTATTTATCTATTTATTAAACTACTTATTTATTATGGGATTTGTTGAGTTTTTATTTGAGACCAAGAAAGGAAAAAAAATCATGGGTCTACTTTACGGTATGGGAGCCGCTGTTGTAATTGTTGGAGCACTTTTTAAGATCCAACACTGGCCTGGAGCATCAGCGATGCTTATTATCGGTTTGAGTGTGGAAGCACTTATTTTCGCGGTTTCTGCTTTTGAGCCACCACATACTGAAGTGGATTGGACATTAGCTTACCCTGAATTAGCAGGTATTGAAGACGATGCAATGTCTATGCCTTCAAGAAGAAATGTAGGGGGCGGTGGAGACGCTGTTTCTCAAGAGCTTGACAAAATGCTAGAAGAAGCTAAGATTGGTCCTGAATTAATCGAAAGTTTAGGGAAAGGATTTCAAAACTTGTCAGAACATACTTCTCAGTTGAATAATATTTCTGATGCCTCAGTTGCAACCAACGAGTTTGTGGATAATGTTAAATCGGCTTCTTCAAATATGGGTCAGTTATCAGATTCTTATTTAAAAGCTTCTGAAAGTTTAACTGGTATTTCAGTTTCTCCTGAGGCAGGTAATTCTTATTCAGAGAATTTAATGTCTATCTCTGCAAAGTTATCTGAGTTAAACAACGTGTATGAGTTGCAATTAAACTCTGCTAGTCAGCACATGGAAACAACAAACAAAGCGTTTGAAGGAATGAGTGACTTGATTACCAACTTAAATAACTCTGTTGAAGATACACAGAAATACAAAGAGAATATTTCTGAGCTATCTAAAAACTTAGGTGCATTGAATAGAGTATACGGAAATATGCTTACTGCAATGAATGTGAATGCTTAATTATAATTGAGCTTAATTAACTATTTACAATTACATTAAAATACTTTAAAGAACATGGCAGGAGGTAAATTGCCACCACGGCAAAAAATGATTGGAATGATGTACCTAGTGCTTACGGCGCTTTTGGCACTGAATGTTTCCAAAGAGATTCTAGATTCATTTGTTACTATAAACGATGGTTTAGAGAAAACAATTTCGAATTTTAAAGAGAAGAATTCAGATCTATACAATGATTTTGAAGCTTCTTACAATGAGAATAAGGAAAAGGTTAAGCCTTTTTATGACAAGGCTCAAGCAATTAGACAATCGGCTGATGAAGCAAGTAGTTACATTGACCGTATTAAAGTTAAAATTGTTGCTGACCTTCAAAAGTTAGATACAGCGGCCGTTATAGGTCAAAATGAAGCAGGTAGAGATACTATTTTAAGTTTGGAATATATTGATGCCAAGGATAATACCGATATTGGTACTTCTATTCTTATCGGATCAGAGCCATCTAAGCCAAAGACTGGTTACCTTTCTGCTACATCGCTTAAGTTGAAGTTAGACGACTTTAAGAATACTGTTGGTTCACGTATTGATACCAATTCAGCTATTTATAAATCAATGACTAAAACATTTGATTTTTCTGACAAGAAAGAAGGTGGAGGAACTACTTCTTCATGGGAGACATTTAATTTTTATGGTGTTCCTGCAGCAGCGACAATTACTTTGCTTTCAAAGTTGCAAACAGACATTAGAAATTTTGAGTCGGATGCAGTAAAGTATCTATTTGCATCAGTTGATGCAGCTTCTTTTAAATTTAATAAATTAGAGGCAGCGGTTATTTCACCGTCTAATTATATTTTACTTGGCGATACTTTCAGAGCTGAGATCTTCTTAGCAGCAATGGATTCTACGAAAAATCCTAAAATTGTTGTAGGTAAAGATATCGAAGCGGATGGCGAAGGGTTTAAGTCGTCAGGTGATTCATTAAATGTTCGTATGGTTGATGGTAAAGGATATATAAAAGTACCTACCCGATCTGAGGGTGAATACACATGGAAAGGTGCCATTAACTTTGAAGCTCCGGGTGGAAAGATTATTCCTAGAACGTTCGAGACAACATACATGGTTGCCAAACCGAGTACTACTATTTCGGCGACAAAGATGAATGTATTCTATATGGGTGTTCCAAATCCGGTATCAATCTCTGCTCCTGGTGTACCTGCTGAATCTATTCGCCCATCTATTTCAGGTGGCGGTGGTTCTATCAAGAAAGGAACAGGTGGTGAATGGATTGTTAATGTAACGAAGCCTGGTGACGTTAAGATAACTGTAAACGCTGAAGTTGGTGGAAAAAGCAAAGTGATGGGATCAATGGACTTTAGAGTTAAACAGATTCCTACACCTAAGGCATTAATTTCAGGTAAGTCTAGTGGTGCTTTATCTCCACGAGTTTTAGCTGCCGTTTCTGGATTGTTTTTGGATATGGAAGGGTTTGTATTTGACGTTAAGGTAGACGTGATATCATACGAGTTTAGCTATGTTGTCGATGGTTTTACCAGTACAATTAAGGTTAACGGTGGAAGAATTACCAGTGACGTAAAAGATAAACTCAAAAGAGTGAAAAGAAATACTACAGTATCTTTCGAGAATGTAAAAGTTAAGATGCCTGATGGCACAACTCGATTCTCTACTCCTGTCGTATTTAAGATGATATAAAAAGAATATTATGAAAAGTCAGTTTAAATTATTCATTGCATTAGGTCTGCTAGTTTCTAGCAGTGCTGTAATAGCTCAAGAGAATGCTATTCTTGATGGGGTTTACATCAAAGAGAATACACCAACGAGAAAGGTGATTCCTTACACGCATGTTCGTGAAGCTGATGTAATGTATACGAAACGCGTTTGGAGAATGGTTGAGCTTAATGAGAAGCAAAACTATCCGATGAAGTACCCTAATGAGCCAATTAATGAGCTTGGTTATGTGCGTATGAGTTTAATTGACGTTATTAAACAAGGTATTAACGAAGGTACTATTCAAGCTTTTGATCCGGAAATTTCCGGTTTTACTGTAAAGTTAACTCAAGCTGAGGCAGAGGAAAAAATGCAGTATACTGAGGTTGTTACGGATTATGATGAGAATGGCTTTGAAACACAATCTGAGCTTACTGTTCCTTTTACTAGTGCTGACGTTGTAAGCTTCGAAATAAAGGAAGACTGGTTTTTTGATCGTGAACGATCTGTAATGGATGTTAGAATAATTGGTATTTCACCAATATTTATTAACCCGAAGAACCAATCGAAAGTTCGTCCATTCGTTATATATTTCCCTGAGGCAAGATATGTTTTTGCTAATGCAGAAGTATACAATACAGGTAATGATGGTGCCCGAATGTCTTTTGACGATTATTTCTGGAAAAGAATGTTTAGTAGTTATATCTATCAAGAGACAAATGTTTACAACAACAGAAAGTTAAATGGGTATACTGCAGGTATTGATCTTTTATTAGAGTCTGAGAGAATCGAGGAGGAGATTGTCAATACTGAACATGATCTATGGAACTATTAATAGTTTGAAAAGAATAATATAAAAGTCCTTTTGAGTAATCAGAAGGACTTTTTTTATGACCAATGTTTGGCATGAATTCTCAAGAATTCATTATTTGGTATACGATGTTTCTCTTCGTAAGTTATTACTGTGAAACCGTTTGATTTGTATCTAGTCATGGCTGCCAAAAACTTATCTTTTTGAGGTTGTATAAACTCATCTTGTTCACCGTAGACGATGTATCGCTTCATATGCATTAAACGTTCATTGTTTTCGACTTCTGTTGGCAGAATTCCTCCCCATAGAATAAATCGATCTATTTTTAACTTGGTTTGAGCTGCAAACCTACTTGCCGTTGCTGCTCCTTGAGAGAATCCTAGTAGGTTTATAGTTGCTTTGGTATATCGAGGTAGATCAAAGTGGGCAACGATCTGATTCAGGTAGTTCTTATAATCTGCTATTTCGTCTTCCCTTTTATGACTTGTCATCCATATGGCTCCTACTCTCCCATCAAATCCTTTGATATAAGCTTTTGATAATGCTGATGGAGCAATAATATAGGCATTACTTATACCACTAAAGCTTTTGATAAAGTACTCTGGTAGTTGTGCATAACCGTGCAGTACTATCCAAATTTCTTTGGTTGTATCCGATAACTCACCTGAAGTGATGATTTCTGCAGTTTTAGAAACTTGGATTTTATGGTGGTTAATTAAGTCGTTCATCTATTCGTGTTTTGTACTTTTGCATTATGATAGGAGTGAATAAAATTACATTAAGTTTTGCAGATCGTTTCTTGTTTAACAACGTTTCATTTATCATCAATAAGCAGGAACGTATTGGTCTGGTAGGGAAGAACGGAGCAGGGAAATCCACCATGTTAAAGATATTGGCTGGTGTTCAATTAGCTGATGAAGGTAATATTTCCACCCCTACTGACTTTACTCTTGGTTATTTACCCCAAGATATGGAGTTTGAGGAGGGGAGGACTGTTTGGGAAGAGACGGCAACAGTTTTCGACAAATTGACTCGAATTCAATCAAAAATTGACCATATCAATACGCAGCTTGTTACACGTGAAGATTATGAGTCGGAAAGTTACCTGCAGTTATTAGATGATTTAACGCACTTAAATGAAGAACTTGTCGTTTTAGACGCCTCTAATATGGATGCCTCTATTGAGCAGCTTTTGTTGGGTTTAGGGTTTAAACGATCTGACTTTACACGTCAAACATCTGAATTTAGTGGAGGGTGGAGAATGCGGATAGAATTGGCCAAAATTCTATTGACTAATGCTAATTTATTGCTGCTTGATGAGCCGACCAACCACCTCGATATTGAATCCATTCAATGGTTGGAAGATTTCCTAAAGACATATGAAGGAGCCATTGTTTTGATTTCGCACGATAGGGCTTTTTTGGACAATGTTACTAACCGAACAATTGAAATATCAATTGGAAAAGTATATGATTATAAAGCGCCATATACCAAGTATGTGCAATTGCGCAAGGAGCGAAGAGAGCAAGAGATTGCTGCTTATAATAATCAACAAAAACAGATTAAAGATACTGAGGAGTTTATTGATCGCTTCAGATCCAAGGCAACGAAAGCAGTTCAGGTGCAATCACGCATTAAGCAGTTAGAAAAGATTGATCGTATAGAAATAGACGTTGAGGATAATAGTGCCATGCGGTTTCACTTTCCACCCGCCCCTCGAGCCGGGAAAGTTGTTTTAGATGTTGATAATGTAGGAAAGTCTTACGATGAAAAGCAAATTTTTGATCACGCGGAGTTAAGTATTATTCGTGGCGAGAAAGTCGCTTTTGTAGGTAAGAATGGAGAAGGTAAGTCGACCATGGTGAAGCTTATTGTTGGCCTTGAAAAGTATACAGGTGCCATAGAGATAGGGCATAATGTATCTTTAGGGTACTACGCACAAAATCAGTCGGACATTTTAGATGGGAATAAAACACTTTTTGAAACAATTGATGAGGAGGCTACGGGAGACATGAGAACAAAGGTGCGTAGCCTTTTGGGTTCTTTTTTATTTAGTGGTGAGGATGTCGATAAAAAAGTAAAAGTGCTTTCGGGTGGTGAACGAGCTCGATTAGCATTTTGTAAATTGCTGCTAAAGCCGATTAATCTATTAATTCTCGATGAGCCAACAAATCACTTGGACCTAAGGTCAAAGGAAATATTAAAAGAAGCTTTGATTGCTTATGATGGTGCTATGATCGTTATTTCTCACGATAGGGACTTCTTACAAGGCCTAACAGAAAAAGTCTATGAATTTAAAGATGGTAGCGTAAACCAACATATTGGTGATGTATATGAATTCCTTCGAACCCGGAAGGTAAGTTCTTTCAAAGAAATTGAGAAGGGTCCTGAAAAAAAGAACTCACCAACGAAAGAACAAGCATCTCCAAATCAACGCAGCGATCAACAAATTTTCGAGCTTCAAAAATCATTAAAGAAGACTTGTAAAAGCTTAAAAAACACAGTGCAAAATTCTGAAAAGCAAATTGCTAGCTGTGAGGAAATGGCTCAAAAGTTAACTGAGCGACTACAGGACCCATCATTTTATCAAGATAAAGATTATGACAAGGTGTTAAAGCAATGGCAAGAGAATAACAGTTTACTAGAAGAAACAATGGAAAAGTGGGAAGTTGCCTTGGAAGAATTAGAAACAAAAACAGCCGAGCTTGATCAGCTCGGCTGATGTTAGATTTCTTATTCTGCTTAATTACCTAATTCAGATAGGAATTTGATGCGCATTAGGCGGAGCTCTTGTTCTGAGTATACTCCTTCAAATTCTTCTACAGCATCTTCCATAGAGTCGGTAGGCGTTTCTCTAAAGTAGTCGAATATCTCATCTTGATATTCTTCATCTAATAGTTCGCCGATGCAATAGTCAAGATTAACACGTGTGCCTGATTGAACGATGTGCTCGATATCTTCTAAAATTTCATCCACTGATTTACCTTTAGCTGATGCAATATCCTCTAATGGTAATTTTCTGTCAACACTTTGTATGATATAAACCTTAAGACCTGATTTATTAACGACTGATTTTACTACCATGTCGTCTGGACGGTCAATTTCATTTTCATCTACATACTTCTGGATGGCCTTTATAAATTGATCACCAAATTTTTCAGCCTTTCCTTGGCCTACTCCTGTAATGTTTGTTAACTCTTCAATTGTAATCGGATACCGTGTTGCCATATCTTCCAAGGAGATGTCTTGGAAGACCACATAAGGAGGAAGGTCCTCCTCTTTTGCAACTTTTTTCCTCAAGTCTTTCAGGATAGCATACAATTGATCATCTCCTGCACCTCCGCCGCCTTTTGGGGAGTGGTCTGCTACATTTTCTTTTCCATCCTCACTGTAATCGTGAGGTTTCACTAAATCAACCTTACCCGGTTTCTTTGCGAATTCTTTACCTTTATTGCTCACTTTTAAAACACCGTAATTTTCAATTTCTTTAATTAAAAAACCATCAATAATACACTGTCGGATAATAGACTCCCAGTGTTTTGGGTCGTCGCTAATAGTGCTTCCATCGCCGTAAAGATCGTGAGAAAGGTGATTGTAAGTTTTGATTTCGCTCGTCTCTCTTCCAGCAATAAAGTTAGAAATATACTTTGCTTTAAAACGTTCCTTTAATGCCAAAATAGTGGATAAAAGTATCGTTACTTCTCGCTGCCCGTCATACTTTTCTTTTGGGTTGAGACAGTTATCGCAATTTCCGCATGTCTCATCATTATATTCTTCTCCAAAGTAGTGTAATAGTTGCTTTCTTCTGCAAACTGCCGTTTCAGCATAGGAAACTGTTTCGAAGATTAATTGCTTCCCAATTTCTTGTTCTGCAATCGGCTTTCCTTGTAAGAATTTCTCTAGTTTCTCAATGTCTTTATAGCGGTAAAATGCTAAACATTTTCCCTCTCCATCATCTCTGCCGGCTCTTCCGGTCTCTTGATAATAACCTTCTAGACTTTTTGGAATGTCATGGTGAATTACATATCGAACGTCCGGTTTGTCAATTCCCATTCCGAAAGCAATTGTGGCTACTATAACATCGGCTTCTTCCATTAAAAACATGTCTTGATGCTTTGCTCTGGTGCCTGCGTCCAAGCCTGCATGGTAAGCAAGCGCTTTTATACCATTTACTTGAAGCGTCTGAGCTATTTCTTCTACCTTTTTTCGGCTTAGACAATAGACAATACCGGACTTATTCATGTTATTTTTAATGAATCGCACAATCTGGCTTCCAACATCTCTTTTTGGCTGAACTTCATAATACAAGTTCTTCCGATTAAAAGAGTCCTTGAAAACGATTGCATCAGTCATTCCTAAGTTCTTTTGGATATCCTGTTGAACCTTCGGAGTTGCTGTTGCAGTAAGTGCAACGATAGGTACGCGGTCAATGGCCTCTATAATCGATCGAAGTTTTCGATATTCAGGTCTAAAATCATGGCCCCATTCTGAAATACAGTGTGCTTCATCAATGGCTACGAAAGACAGTTTAATTTGCTTCAAGAAGTCGATATTCTCTTCTTTCGTTAATGTTTCAGGTGCAACATAAAGAAGTTTGGTTTTACCATCCATTAAGTCTTGCTTCACTTTAGCAGTTTCCGTTTTATTAAGTGAAGAGTTCATAAAATGGACAATACTGTCGTCTGTAGCAAACCCCCTTAGGGCATCTACTTGATTTTTCATCAACGCAATTAAGGGAGACACAATGATTGCTGTGCCTTCAAAAATAAGAGCGGGTAGTTGGTAGCACATGGATTTTCCTCCACCTGTTGGCATAATTACAAAGGTGTCATTTCCTTCAAGAATGTTTCGAATGATCGATTCTTGCTTGCCTTTAAACTTATTGAATCCGAAAAAATTTTTCAGCTCCTTGTGGATATCCACTTTTTCAAGGGTTTGCATGAAATTTTGGTTTAGCTATTTTAAATTACTTTTGTAACACTAATTTACTAGGATTTACAGTGTAATTTAGTCAAAAATTAAAATAATATAAAATAATGCCGTTGAAATCTGCCACAGACATTAAAACAATTGCACAGAATGTACTTAAAAATGAATCAGAAGCACTACTTAAGTTAGTTGATTATATTGATGATAGCTTTGTAAAAGCTGTAGATTTGATTTATCATGCTAAAGGTAGAGTCGTTATAACAGGAGTCGGGAAAAGTGCCATTATTGCTCAAAAAATTGTGGCAACAATGAATTCTACAGGAACTCCATCTATTTATATGCATGCAGCAGATGCCATTCATGGGGATTTGGGAAATATTCAGCGTGATGATGTGGTTATTTGTATTTCAAAAAGTGGAAATACGCCAGAAGTTAAAGTGCTACTTCCACTAATTAAGAACTTTGGGAATGCTATAATCGCTATAACAGGAAACTTAGCTTCCGCATTAGCCGAGTCTGCTGATGTTGTTCTAAACTCAACGATTGATGAAGAAGCCTGCCCTAACAATTTGGCTCCAACGACGAGTACCACGGCTCAGCTGGCAATAGGAGACGCACTTGCTGTTTGTTTGCTCGATATGAAATCATTTACATCAAATGACTTTGCTAAATATCATCCGGGTGGAGCATTAGGAAAGAAGCTCTATTTACGTGTTGGAGAAGTTGCTGATCAGAATGAGAAGCCTTCAGTTAGCCCTTCGGATACATTAAGCAGCGTTATTGTAGAAATTTCATCTAAACGGTTAGGCGCTACAGCCGTAGTGGAGAATAATCAATTAAAGGGTGTGATTACAGATGGAGATCTTAGAAGAATGCTTTCGGCGAATCACTCTTTGGATGCTACTAAGGCACAAGATATTATGTCTAAAGAGCCAAAGTCAATTGATTACGATAGTTTGGCTGTTGAAGCGCTAAAGGTGATGAAAAATAACCACATCTCTCAATTGATAGTAGTTAAAGAAGGGCAATATGCAGGGTTAATTCATTTGCACGATTTGATTCGTGAAGGTATTATTTGATACGGATATTACCCTTAAATTTGCCCACTTATGGAAGGTAAAACATCACCCTACGACGACGAGTTTTCTGATAAAGCTGAGATGTCATTTCTTGATCATCTAGAGGTCCTAAGATGGCATCTTGTTCGATCGGCTATTGCCATTATCTTATTTATGGGATTGGCATTTGTGTTTAAAGGTTTCGTATTTGACGAAATTATTTTGGCCCCGCAGTCAAGCGAGTTTTTGACGTATCGTCTATTTTGTGACCTTTCACATTGGTTAGACTTAGGGAATAAACTATGCTTTGAAGATATTTCATTTAGCTTGATTAATATTGCGATGTCTGGGCAGTTTACTACACATATATTGGTGTCTGCGATTGCAGGATTTATACTTGCCTTTCCTTATTTGCTAATAGAAATTTGGCGATTTATCAGTCCTGGTTTAAAAAAGACCGAAAAACGTTCGGCAGTAGCCTTGGTCTTTTGGGGTTCTGTATTGTTTATGTCTGGTGTGCTTTTTGGTTATTATGTAATTGCCCCGCTATCGGTGCAATTTTTGGGTAACTATACCGTGAGTAGCACCGTTTCTAACTCCATTAGTCTTAATTCATATATCAGTACACTTACCTCAATTGTTATTGCGTGCGCTTTGGTGTTTCAACTGCCTATCATTGTTTATTTCTTATCTAAAATTGGCTTAATAACACCACAATTGATGAAAGCTTATAGAAGGCACTCCATAGTTATTGTTTTAATTTTGTCTGCAATTATTACACCTCCAGATATCACGAGTCAAGTTTTAGTGGCTATCCCTTTGGTTTTTTTATATGAGGTTAGCATCATCATTTCAAGAGTGGTTAATAGAAATAATAATACATAATGTAATATTTTTATGAGTGAGTTAGTCAATGAATTTAATGATTACAGGGCCAAAATGAACGATAAAATTATGGCTGCTGATAACAAGGTTATGAAGCGTCTGTTTAATTTAGATACTAACGCCTACGCTGAAGGAGCGCTAGATGTAAAGACGAAAGAAATGCTCGGCTTGATATCATCTATGGTTCTTCGATGCGATGATTGCATCAAATACCACCTAGGTAAAGCATTCGATGCAGGTGTTACTTCTGAGCAGGTATTTGAAGTGTTTGCGATTGCAAATATTGTAGGCGGAACCATTGTAATTCCGCACACGAGAAGAGCAGTGGAATACTGGGAGGAATTATCGGAGGGTCAATAGAATATATGCGCTTGAATTTTATTACTTTTATTTCCTCTATTTAATCGAATGACTGCTTCTCGACATTTTTTTGCCTTTGTTTCTTTGCTACTCTGCTGCTATGGAGCTGTCTATGCCCAGAAAACTATTGTGAAAGGAACGGTTGTCGACGCGAAGTCGAAAGAACCACTACCATTCGTAAATATTATTTTCAAAAATTCCAAAACAGGGACAACGACCGATATTGATGGTAATTATTCCATGGATACCTATTATGCAACCGATTCATTGGTTGCTTCATTCATTGGCTACGAAGCTCAGGTAAAATATGTAAAACGAGATGTTTCTCAGACAGTAGATTTTGAACTAACTACTGGTGGAGGAGTTTCCATTGGTGAAGTAACCGTCACATATAAAGGGAATCCAGCTCATGTCATTTTAGACCGAATTATTGCACTTAAGGATGTCAATAATAGAGAAAAATATGATGCTTACGAATATGAAGTGTACAATAAAGTAGAGTTTGATTTGAATAACATATCTGACGAATTTATGGATCGGCGGGTATTTAAGAATCTGGACTTTATTTTTGATTACATGGACAGCACGACCAGTGAGAAAAAGTACCTTCCGATGTTTATGACAGAATCGCTATCTGACTATTACTACAGAAGAGAACCAAAGTCGGAGCGAGAGTTTATCAAAGCTACCAAAGTATCAGGAGTGTCGAATGAAAGTGTGTCGCAGTTTTTGGGTGATATGTATCAAAATGTAAATGTTTATGAAAATCACATTGGGGTATTTGGTAAGTCATTTGTAAGCCCGATTGCTGATTTTGGGAAACGATTTTATAAGTACTATCTCTTGGATTCAATGGTTGTTGATGGTAACTTCTGTTATGAAATTAAGTTTGAGCCCAAGCAAGTTCAAGAGCCGGTGTTTAGTGGAACAATGTGGATCAACGACACTACTTATGCCATCAAACGAATAGAGGCCAGTATCAATGACAAAGCCAATATTAACTTCATTAATGGATTTTCAGTAGAGCAGCGATACAAAAAAGTAGATGGAGAGTTCTGGATGTTGAACAAGGATAAGTTAATCGTAGATTTTACGGTAGCAAAAAAATCCATGGGTCTATACGGAAGGAAAACAACAACTTATGAAGACTTTGTAATCAATGATCCTCGTCCTGACAGCTTGTT
This sequence comes from uncultured Acidiluteibacter sp., assembly GCA_965660325.1. Taxonomy (GTDB): domain Bacteria; phylum Bacteroidota; class Bacteroidia; order Flavobacteriales_E; family Vicingaceae; genus Acidiluteibacter. Next base: position 17,838 of record CBFHZL010000004.1, on the reverse strand, counting down.
TAATGGGCTAGAGCGAGTGGTGGTTGAAAAAGGTGCAGACGATCTGCCTGAGAGCTATTGGGATGCTAACCGACATGATACGTTAGCTGAGAGTGAAAAGAACATTTACAAAATGGTCGATTCGGTCAAAAATGTACCTGCTTTTCGAACATTTATCGATGTTATTCAACTGGTCTTTACAGGATATAAGGAGGTTGGTCTTTTTGAGATAGGTCCATACTTTAATGCTTACAGCTTTAATAAAGTGGAGGGTCATCGATTTAGAGTTGGAGGTAGAACCAGCAATGAGTTTAGCACGAAGTTAATGGTTGATGGTTATCTTGCTTATGGATTAAAAGATGAGGAGTTTAAGTATGGTGGAGGGTTACTGTATTTTTTATCCAAAGAACCTCGCCACTCTGTTAGCCTGAATTATTCTAAAGATGTAGAGCAGCTTGGTTTAAGCCAAAATGCCTTTAGTGAGGATAATATACTTTCTTCTGTACTTCGAAGAAATCCAAATGACAAACTAACCGGTGTAGAAGAATTTAAGATTGGGACAGAGCGATTTTGGTTTAATGGATTCTCTACAGAATTAACTGTTACAACAAGAGATATGACTCCTTTGGGAAGTATAGAATACAATACTCCTGATGCCGGAACCCTCAAGCCTGTTAGTAATATTAGAACTACCGAAGTTGGGTTTAGAACCCGTTTCGCCTACCAAGAAGCATTTGTGTCCGGAGAGTTTAATCGGATTAGTCTTGGTACAGAATATCCTATTGTGGAGTTAGGTTTTGGCTTTGGTTTAGAAGATGTCTTTGGTGGAGATTATGCCTATACCAAAGCTGTATTGTCATTGTCAGATAATATTAAGTTAGGAACTTTTGGTCGGACCAATGTAAAGCTACAAGCAGGTAAATATTGGGGTACACTGCCGTTTCCGATTTTGGAAATTCATAATGGAAATGAGACTTACTTTTTTGATAATGCTGCCTTCAACTTGATGAATTTCTTCGAGTTTATTAGTGACCAATATGCCAGTGCAATGGTTACGCATCATTTCGAGGGTTTTTTCCTGAATAAAATACCACTAATGAGAAAATTGAAGTGGAGAGAAGTTTTAACCGGTAGGGCAGTAATCGGTAGCTTGCAGGATAAAAATCAACAAACGTTAGCCTTGCCAGAAAATATGTTTGAGCTGGAGGAGCCTTATGTAGAAGCAGCTGTTGGTATTGAAAATATATTTAAGATTATTCGAGTAGATGCATTATGGCGTTTGTCATATCTTGATCATCCCGATATACAAAAGTTCGGAATTCGTGCTACCTTTGAGATACAATTCTAGAGAAAAGATATTATGAAACTAAGAGCGGAAAATATCATTAAAAAATACAAGAAGCGAACTGTTGTGAAGGGCGTTTCTGTAGAGGTAGAGCAAGGTGAGATTGTAGGCTTGCTCGGGCCTAACGGTGCAGGTAAAACTACTTCCTTCTATATGATGGTTGGCTTAGTAACTCCTAATGACGGTAAAATTTTTTTAGATGGAGACGATATTACTGCACTGCCAATGTATAAACGAGCTCAGCGAGGAATTGGATATCTAGCTCAAGAGGCCTCTGTTTTTAGAAAACTGTCAGTAGAAGATAATATAAAAGCGATCTTAGAAATGACCAAGCTCTCTAAAAAGCAACAGTCAGATAAGTTAGAAAGTTTGTTAGACGAGTTTAGCCTTCATCATGTGAGAAAGAATAGAGGTGATTTATTGTCAGGAGGAGAACGCCGAAGATGTGAAATTGCTCGTTGCTTAGCTACTGACCCTAAATTTATACTTTTGGATGAGCCATTCGCAGGTGTAGACCCTATTGCTGTTGAGGATATTCAAGGAATTGTAGCCAAACTAAAAGAAAGAAATATCGGTATCTTAATCACCGACCACAATGTGCAAGAGACTCTAGCCATAACTGACAGAGCCTACTTGCTTTTTGAGGGTAATATTTTAAAAGCAGGCACAGCAGAAGAGCTGGCTGCAGATGAACAAGTTCGAAAAGTTTACCTTGGACAGAACTTTGAATTAAAAAAGCCTAAAGTCAATTAAGCTTCTACCAGTTCAAATTCGAAACTTTCCATCAATTGGTTTGCCAATATTTTCTTGCAGGCTTCTTCTACCTTCGCAGTAGCAATGGACTTGTCATCCGCTTCTATTTCTAGCGTAATGTGTTTGCCAATACGTACATTTTCTATTTCACTCAGGTTTAAGTTTTTTAAACTTGAAGTAACTGCTTTTCCTTGTGGATCTAGTAATGCTTTTAATGGCATAATGTCTATTTCGGCTCTAAATTTCATTGGATGTTTTGATGGAATTAGTAATAACTGATAAAATGATATACAAAATTAGAATAATTGGGATAGCTATAAAATAAAATAGCACAAATAGTATGATGGAAGTACCAATAAAACTAAATTTTAGTTGATTGTCTTTCCATTTGAAGCTGCTAAACTTTAATGCAAAAAGTGGAATTTCCGCAATTAGTAAAAGCGACCAGACAATAGTATTTACAATAATAAAAATAGGCTGGGTCATGATTTCATAAACTGAGTTTGCTAGCTCAGAGCTAAAGTGCACTGCTTGCCATTCGATAAGCGGTATAGAAAGCCAAAAAAGCGCATTTGCCGGTGTAGGTACTCCAATAAATGAAGAAGTCTGTCGGTCATCGATGTTAAACTTAGCTAATCGGTAAGCAGAAAAAACAGCGATAATAAAAGCCATGTAAGGTATAAGTGGCTGTTCTGGAAATAGCTCTAGCAGCAGCTGGTAAACGATAACTGAAGGAGCAAATCCAAATGTAATTACATCAGCTAAGCTATCTAACTCTTTACCAATTGGTGACGAAACCTTTAATAGACGAGCAGATAAACCATCAAAAAAATCTAAAAATGCTCCTACTAGAATTAATAGAGCTGCTTCTGCTAAAAGACCCTGAAAGGCAAAAACTACAGAGATACAACCCGAAAACAAGTTGGACGATGTGATGATATTTGGGATACTCTTTTTCATACGTGATTTCAATTTAGCAAAAGTAATGATATCTTAAAGAGGTTATGCTCAAAAAAACTCCTTTAAGTCACAATTAGAACAACTCACCGAAAAATAAGTGAGTAAACTACAGAAATCCGTAATTTTGAGTAATAAAATGATGAATTTAGAGTTATTACACCATTCATTATTTTTACAAATAGTCTAAAAGTTTTATGATAAAGCAACTGTTTACGCTAACCCTCGCCCTAGTTTCAGTTTTAGGTTCATCTGCTCAATCTAGAAAATATAGTAATGAGTTTTTAAATATTGGTGTTGGTGCTCGAGCATTAGGCATGGGAAACGCATTTACTGCAAGAGCGAATGATGTTACCTCTGCTTATTGGAACCCGGCAGGATTGACCCAAATGAAAGATGATTTTCAAGTCGGGTTAATGCATGCGGAGTATTTCGCCGGGATTGCAAACTATGATTATGGTGGTTTTGCAACTAGAATTGACGATAAAAGTGTTTTTGGTATTTCTGTTTTGCGTTTTGGGGTAGATGATATTCCGAATACCACACAATTGATTGATCAGGATGGAAATATTAGTTATGATAAGGTAACCTCTTTTAGTGCTGCAGATTATGCCTTTTTGCTTTCGTACGCAAGAGAGACGAATATAGAGGGCTTAAGCATTGGTGGAAATGCTAAAGTGATTTATAGGAATGTAGGAGATTTTGCGAATTCATATGGTTTTGGCCTCGACGTTTCTGCTTTATACAAGCGCGGGAATTGGCTTTTTTCAGCAGTAGGAAAGGATATAACCACTACTTTTAATGCGTGGAGTTACTCTCTAGATGATGAAACAACAGAGATTTTTGCGGTAACAGGAAATGAGCTTCCTGAAAATGGACTAGAATTAACGCTTCCACAGCTCGTTTTAGGTGTAGGTCGAAAGATTCCAATTGGCGCGAAATTTTCTGTATTTCCTGAATTGGACCTTGGAGTTACCTTTGATGGAGAGCGAAATGATTTAATCAGTTCAGACCCAATATCTATTGATCCACGCTTTGGAATGGAGGTAGCATTTCAAGAATTTATATTTTTAAGAGGTGGAGTTGGTAACTTTCAGAAGACAACAGACGTATTCGGAGTTAGAGAAACTAGTTTTCAGCCCAATTTTGGGGTCGGGTTTAAATACAAAGGTTTCTCGTTAGATTATGCTTTGAGTGATATAGGCGACCGATCTGTTGCATTGTACTCGAATGTGTTTTCGCTTCGAATTGATTTGAATAAAAACGGAGGCTAGTGGTAAAAAAGATACTCTTTTACATTGTTTTTTTATGTTCTACGACGCTCGTCGGACAAAACTTCGGTAATGAATGGATCGATTACAGCCAAAAATATTATGAGTTTAAAGTCGCTGAGGACGGTGTCTACAGGATCAATTATGCCAATTTGCTCAGTGTTGGCATCCCTGTTAACTCAATAAATCCCAATAATATTCAGCTTTTCAATCGTGGTGCAGAAGTGCCATTATACATTGAAGGTGATGCCGACAATTCATTTGATCCTGCTGATTTTATCGAGTTTTATGCCCAAAAGAATGACGGTTGGTTAGATTCTGTTTTATACAAAGGGTCTGAAAATCAACCGAACCCTTACTACAGTCTTATCAACGATACGGCTACGTATTACTTGACTGTCAGTAACGCTACTAATAGTCTGAGATACACGGTAGAGTCAGCAAGCGACTTTGGAAATTACTCCCCGGTTTCTAATGTGAAGGTAGAAAAGGTATTACCATTTAACACGAATTATTATGATGGAGCAACTATTCAAGGACAGGCAACAAGTCCTGAATATGTGCCAACCGAAGGTTGGTTAAGTCGCGTAATCAGCAACTCTGGCTCTCAAGTTTTCTCTACGATAATGAATTCAGAAAAGGCGGTTACTAATGGGAGTGCCACATTGGAGACCGTTGTAACAGGTCAGTCCGATTTTGGACCCATTGCAACAGGTGATCACCATTTGCAATTATCATTCGGAAACCAACTAATCGATACCATTTTTGAGGGTTATCGTTTTATCCGTATTCGACGTCAATTTTCAACCAATGAGTTGGGGCCAATAAACACAAACCTTACTTACCGTCAAATAGATGATTTGGGTGCAGGAAGTGACCGAATGGCAATGGGGTACGCCAAACTTACTTATGATCACTTGCCTGATGCTGAAGGGAAATCTACTTTTAAATTTCAAATACTTGATAATTCGTCGGTTAATAAAAGTTATTTTAAGTTCATCAACTTTAATGGGTCTACCAATAATTACATTTTAGATCTTGATAATAATCGTCGTATTCGTGTTTTCCAATCAGGGAATGAGTATAATGCTTTGATTCCAAATGGAGGAAATAATAAATCTTGTCTATTGTTTTCTTCGTCTGCTATTAAATCTATTGGAAATTTAAGGCTTGCAGGAGAGAATGGATTTTTCTCAAATTATATCAGTGCCATACCTGACTCAGCCTTTATCATGATTACTCATCCTTCTCTTGCTGTGGAAGTGCTGAATTATGCCAACTACAGAAGAAGTACAGGGCATAACCCTTATGTGATTGACATCAATCAATTATATAAACAATACGGATATGGTATTTCTCAGCATCCTTTGGCTATTCGAAACTATCTGAATGATGTGCTTGTAAATTCAGGCACTTCGCCTTCATTTTTATTTTTAGTGGGTAAATCAGTGCGCGCTAAGCTTATTCGAGAACGAGAGTATTTAAATACAACTAACCTTGTTCCTTCAATGGGTAATCCTGCGACTGATAATTTATTTACATCAGGTCTAAACGGCGCAGGATTAGAGGTTGCTATACCAACTGGACGAATATCTGTGAATAATAATGCTGAATTAGGCGCCTATTTGGCAAAGTTGCGATCGTATGAATCGGCTCAACCTGCCGCATGGATGAAGCAAGCATTACACTTTGTAGGTGGAAAATCATTATTGGAAGCACAAGGGTTTGAAAATTTTATGATACAGTATGCTAATACCTTTGCAACAGGAGCTACTGGTGGAAATGTTCGAACTTTCAAAAAGACAACTGCCTCACCCATTCAAACCACTTTAGCAGATAGCATTAGTACATTAATTAATCAAGGTGTGAGTCTGATGACATTCTTTGGTCATGCTTCAAATACAGGCGGTTTTGATATCAATATTGATGAGCCCGAAAATTTAAACAATCAGGGTAAATATCCAATCATGTTAGGAAACGCTTGCTTCACCGGTGATGTCCACCAGGAGGGGAAGGTTAGTACCTCGGAAGATTATGTAATCATTCCCGATAAGGGAGCCATTGGTTTTATTGCTACCGTTGATTTAAGTTACCCCATTCCATTGAATATTTTTTCCTCAGAATTTTATCGTCAGATTTCAGATAAAAACTACGGTAGAAGTATTGCATATTGCATGCAGCAAGCGGCTAGATTGTCACAAACAAATGCGCTCCCTGAGCTAAAGGGTGTTATATTAGAGATGAGCTTGCAAGGTGATCCGGCAATGTCCTTTAACTCCTTTCCTCGTCCTGACTATGTGATTACTCCTCCTTCAGTGAGTTTTTCACCCCGAGAAGTGACCAGTGAGGTGGATTCCTTTACCATGGTTATTCGTGTAGATAATATTGCTCGATCAGTGAATGACTCATTGACGATTGAAGTGGTGCGTCGATTCCCGAATAATAGCGATACTTCATATGTGTTTAAGATAGCTCCCGTAGCTTTTCAGTCTACTTACCGGTTGAAACTGCCAATAGATGTCGTAAACGGAATTGGTGAAAATAATTTTACTGTTACGCTCGACCGACTAAATGAAATCCCTGAACTAAATGAAAATAATAACAGAACATTCAAGCAGCTTATCATCCGGTCAGGTGATTTGATTCCGATTTATCCTTACAATTATGCTGTCGTTCCAAATCAAGGTGTTACCTTAAAAGCTTCTACAGCATTTGCTTTTGAAGAAGAGCGTACCTATGTGATGGAGCTAGATACCAACGCTTCTTTCAATAGTCCGTTTAAGCTTCAAACTACCGTAGCATCTTCTGGAGGGGTTTTGGAGTGGTATCCAGCTGTCTTGAGCTCAATGCCCGATAGCACCGTTTATTTTTGGAGAGTAAGTAAGTCAGCAGATTTAAATGGCCGCTTTTTTTGGAAGCAGTTTTCTTTTCAATACGTGCCAAATAAGGTTGGTTGGGGGCAAGATCACTTTGATCAATTTGAATTAAATGGGTTCCAGTTTATTGAGCCGAATACTGCGACTCGGGAGTTTGATTTCGTTGATAATATTCGTCAATTATCAGCAGTGAATATTGGAAATCCGCCAAGCACCACCATCCTCGACCAGATTAAATTTAGCATAGACAATAATACGATTGAGCGAAACGGATGTTCTGTTTCTCCCTCATTTATGGTAGCCATATTGGATTCATTATCATTTCAGCCATGGAGAACACCATATAATGGATTGAATCCGAATCGAAACTATGGCCAGGCTAATATCAATGGGTCCTGTCGAGCGAGAACAGAGGAGTATTTTATTTATCGAGCAAATAATCCTACTCAAATGCAAGCGATGCGAACGCTGCTGTTGGATACTGTTCCTGATGGGAATTATATATTAGTGTATTCGTGGTACAACATTAAGTATTCCGACCTTAATTTTTCGAATCCCGATATCATGCAGACTTTTTCTGATTTAGGTTCTACGCGCGTTCCTGCTATCGGTGATTCAATTCCTTTCATTTTCTTGGTTCAAAAAGGGAATTTAGGTTCTGTTCGAGAGGTTGCGGGTGATAGTATTAATGCAGAGATTGAGTTAAAAGCTAATCTTATCTCAAGTTCCACTTTTGGGAATATAAATTCTCAGATAGTAGGGCCAGCAATGGCTTGGGATTCCATCGCATGGAGAACATCATCGTTAGAGATGCCTTCTCAAGATAGTTCGGCATTGACTGTTATAAAATATAAAAATGCTGAAGATCAAGGAGAAAATGTACTTAGTAATCTCTCTAACCAGTTTGCTAGATTCGGAATATCTACCTTAGTAGACGCAGACCAAGAATCCCTGTTATCACTCAGAATGGCAGCAAATGATGAGCTATTGCAAACGCCCCCACAATTAGATTTGTGGCATGTGTATTACAATCCTGTTCCTGAGGGAGCAATCAACCCTAAACTGCTTTTTGAGGTGCAAAATGATACGGTTCTCGAAGGAGATCTTTATGAAGCTAGAGTCGCTTTTGAAAATATTAGTGAGTATGATATGGACAGCATACTTGTGAATTTTTCATTAGTTACTTCCAATAATAGAATTGTTACACTGCCTTCAAAACGACTTTCCCCACTAGCAGCCGATAGTTCACTTGTAATCCCAATCACTGTTCCAACTTTGGGTTACTCTGGAACAAATACATTGCTCGTTGACGTAAATCCAAACAACGATCAACCGGAGCAGTATCGATTTAATAATTTAGGTCAGATATCATTTCATGTCAATCAAGACAATATAAATCCGGTTATGGATGTCACTTTTGATGGAAGAAGGATTATGAATGGAGAGCTTATAGGACCTGAGCCGGAAATCGTAATTGAGTTGACAGATGAAAATAAATACCTGTTGCTAAACGATACTAGTAATTTTGCGGTTTATTTAAAATTACCCGAAGAGGAAGAAAAGCGAATACATTTTGGCATCCAAGCAGATGGTGCTCAAATGGAATTTTTCGAAGGGACTTTGCCTAAAAATTCGGCCCGAATAGTTTACCGACCAAAGCTTTATAAAGATGGCTTATATCAGTTAAGAGCCCAGGCCAATGATAAAAGTGGCAACCTCTCAGGTAGTTCGGATTACCTAATCACTTTTGAAATAGAGACGCAAGCGTCCATTTCTAGATTGATGAATTATCCAAATCCTTTTACCACTAGCACGCGATTTGTTTTTACGCTAACCGGCACAAAAGTTCCGGACTTTATGCAAATACAAATTATGACCATTACAGGCAAAGTGGTCAAAGAAATCGATCTTTCGGAGTTGGGACCAATACATATTGGAAATAATATTACTGATTATGCTTGGGACGGAACCGATGAGTTTGGCGATCGATTGGCGAATGGAGTCTACTTGTATAGAGTAAGAACTAATTTAGATGGATCATCGATCGAGCATCGAGAGTCAGGTGCAGATAAATTTTTTAAACAAGGCTTCGGGAAAATGTATTTGATGCGATAAATACGATTATTCTATTATCTTCGTTCTTCTCTACTTATTTTAAATGTATCAAATGAAAAAGAAGGTTTTGTTTGTGTTATGCGCTCTAATACCTGTATTGAGTGTATTTTCTCAAGAAGAAAAAACGCCCATATTAGTTTTTAATAGCTTATCATTAGGAGTAGGGCCTTATTCTATTAATTCGGGTATTTCAACAATTGAAACATTTCAGAAGTTGGCACCAAATTCCAAATTTTTACATATTGACTTGGAGGGGTTCAGTGATTCGTATTACTACGAACAGAATCAGACGAATACCCTTGTTGGAGCACATGCTCATTTCGCAGTTACGAGAAAAGATAAGTCGAATCATTTTTTTCGAAAGTCTCTGAGAGTAGGGATTATGTATGGTAATCAAAGTGTGTATTATGACACTTACAGCAAAGTTGAAACCTTTACAGTAGATACTGTTACATCTAATTCTACAGGAATGTCCTATCCAATAGACTCTACATCTACTACGAGAATATCGATGGATTATGAGCAAACCCAGTTGTTTGTAGATGTAGCGTATTTGTTGCATACTAAAGAGTGCAATCGTTTTTCTTTATTTGGTGGAGCAGGAGTTTTAATCGGGTTTTCGGTTGACGCTAATACATATGTCCAATTAAACGAAGATTTTACTTATTCGGCTAATTCGCCAAACCAGCTAAGGCCAACTTACGAAGATTTTATGTTTAGAGAGGAGGTTTTTACTAATAGGAGTGGTTTTGTTGGAGCAGTTTCTATTCCATTTGGAGTTGACTTTAGAGTGGGAGAAAATTCTTCTTTTTGGAAGAGCAGTCACCTTTCAGCTGAAATCAGGCCAAGTATCTCCATTAATCAAATTCCTGAGATTAGTACTGAGGTTAGTACTGCGATGATAGGAATGTTTACTTATCGGTATCAATTTCGTTAAATGTTTAGTTTAACTCTTAATTTGTAAATAAAAAAAGCTTCGAAGATCGAAGCTTTTTTTATTTAGATTCAAATTAGTTTTTGATGAGCTTTTTAGTTATTCGCTCATTGCTATTTGATAGCTCTAAAAAGTAAACTCCTTTGCTCAATTCACTTGTGTTTAAGGTATGTGTACCCATCCCATTAAATTGCTTTAGTTTGGTAGCTTGACCATGCGCGTTGTATAACCTTACCGTCAGGTTGCCGTTTACTTGGCTATTAATCGTTAGTTGATTTTTTAATGGATTAGGAAAAATAGCAATCGATTGCGCTAACGTTATTTCTCCTAAAGAGGTAATCACATTGGCTGTAATGGGCACAGTAATATTTCCTTGAGAACCAGGAAGACCGGTACTAAAGCTAAGGGTTTCACTAATGTTTCCAAACGTGTTAGTAGATAGTCTGATAGGAAAAGTAAACGCTTCACCTGGGTTCACAGCTACAGTTGGAGTAAACGCACGATCAAAACTCAAATCAGTAGTGTTGGATAGTGATATATTTGAAAGATTAATAACCGAATTTCCTGTATTTACAACGATGTAATTGAACAAAGTGTCAGTGCTAACTGAACCGAAATTAATTGAAGCTTGAGTGATATCAATACTATTCACAGTTGGAGCTACTGAGTTGCTTACGAAGTTAGTGATTCGGTCAACCAATTGCGGGTAATCGATGAATGGGTTTCTATTCCCTTGAAAAGTTGCGATATCATCATTTCGTCTCTCTTCAATCGTATCAGGACCAAATGTAGCATGCCATTGCTTTAGAGTATTCTGCTGAACAGAAAAGTGGTTGGAGTAGTCTTGGTATCGCAATACAAAATACATCATTGCTCTTGCTGTAGTTCCTTTTTGTGCATCTCTTGGTTCAAATAGAGAATTGTTAGAGAATGAGCCTCCACCAACTGCGGATCCACCGGTAACATTGCCAAAAGGCTTATTTCCTCGTGTAGAGTTAGAGTTGTTTGTTGTCGGATATAAATGGTGCAAATCGCTTCTCATCGGAAGGTTAGAGTTGAAAAATCCTTGAGGGAAGGTATGTTCTGTATTGAACTGAGGGTTTCCATTCTGTGCAGCAGAACGACTCGTATATCCTGTAATTTTTGTGCCGGTATATACACACTCCAAGGTGTTTACGTTGGCTGACTGTCCATTTGTTTTCTCGTTGTCGATGAGCATAAACATCTCATCTCTTGCGGCGCTGTAGCTGATATTAGTAGCCATTCCATTGGTGATGGTTGTTTTTAAAGCAAGTTTTAATTGCTCTTCTGCTTTATTCTCAGTTGCCGAATAATAGTTTTTCGAATACGTTCCTTGACCAATTAAATCTACTGAAGTAAACCCTGAGTTTGCAGTATGCTTGATAACAAGTTCAGAATTATGCTGTATGTTATGCTCAGGATTAAACTTAACGTAAATCGTTTTGTTTCCATTAGCTGCTATAGTGAAATTGGATTCACTTGCTGAAAAGGGAGTAGAGTTGTATGTGTTATAAAACTTTAATTGGTTAACAGATACAGGTGATGCTGAGGTATTGGTTATGACCAAAGGTAGACTGTCTGTAGTCAGTTCATTAACACTTCCAAAAGTTAACTGAGACTGGTTTACGGTTAGTACTTGTGCGGAAGTAAATAAAGGAATGCTTAGTGCAAGTAGTAAAAATCTTTTCATAATGTCATTTTAATTTAGCACAAAAGTAAATATTAATAACTTTACAGTCACTTTGAAATACTATGAGTCGAATTAAGAATACGTTATTATCGTTATTGAGTGGTGTGCTATTAGCAGTAGCTTGGCCTGAAACTCCCGGGATTACTTTTTTTATATTTATTGCTTTAGTGCCATTGCTCTTTGTAGCGCATAATTTGTCGAAAGACGGCATCAATCAATCCGTTTCCTTTTTTGGTCAGAGCTATCTGGCTTTTTTTGTTTTTAACTTGATTACTACCTGGTGGATTTATCACGCATCACTTCCGGGAGCGATTATGGCCATTGTTTTTAATTCTTTCTTTATGGCTGTGGTGTTTTTTTTATTTTACATCGTAAAGTTTCGAGTAGGGAAGAAGGAAGGTTATATTGGGTTGGTGCTGTTATGGTTGGCATTTGAATACTTACACCTCAATTGGGAGTTGTCTTGGTCGTGGCTTACTTTTGGCAATGCGTTGGCCAACACTCCAAATTGGATTCAGTGGTATGAATATACCGGTCATTTAGGCGGGTCGCTGTGGATTTTGGTGTCGAATGTGTTGCTGTTTATCATTGTTAGAAATATCGTCAGTTACCGCCAGCCGGTACAAAATCAATTGTTTCGAATACTTTTTCTGTTGTTGTTATTGGTAGGTCCAATGGCTTGGTCGCTTTCAGTTTACGATGCGTACGAAGAGCAAAAAGACCCAGTAGAAATAGTCGTGGTACAGCCGAATATAGATCCCTACACCGACAAGTTTGGGGGGATGTCCGAGTCGGATCAAGTCGATCGAATTTTTGAATTGGCAGAACAAAAAGTAGATGAAAATACCGATTATATTGTAGCCCCGGAAACGTCCTTTCCTGCCAATTATTGGGAGCATGAGTTGAATTACATTTATGGAACTGACCGTGCTAGAGAAACCATCGAGAAATTTCCTGATGTGACATACATTGGCGGTTTATCCACTGCACGATTGTATACCGAAGGAGAAGAATATCCATTTACTGCCAGAAAATTTAGGGATAACAGCCCTGGAAGATTCGATATTTTTAACGCTGCATTGCAGATTGATCGAACACGTAATATCGCACTTCATAGAAAATCGAAGCTTGTACTTGGCGTAGAAAAATTACCGTTTAGAAAATACTTGAGTTTTATCGATAAGTTTTCCATTAAATTAGGTGGAGCATCTGGTTCTCTGGGGTTCCAAAATACTCCTACTAATTTTACGAATTTGGATAGCACCACTATTGCGCCAGTTATATGCTACGAATCAGTTTACCCAGAGTATGTTGGGGAATACATTAATCAAGGAGCAGAGTTGATTTTCATTATTACTAATGACGGGTGGTGGAGCGACACACCAGGATATAAACAGCATTTAGCATACGCTAGATTATTGGCGATTTCCTACCGAAGAAGTATTGCCAGAAGTGCCAATACAGGGATTTCTGCCTTTATCAATCAACGAGGCGAAGTTATCCAACGAACGCAGTGGTGGAAAAAAGATGTCATAAAAGCACAACTAAATAAGAGCAGTGAATTAACTGTTTATGCAAGCTATGGAGATATAATCGGTCGCACAGCAGCGGTATTCGCACCACTTCTACTGTTGCTTACCTTCGTTAGAAAGGTGCGCAGTAAATAAGCGGTCAATTATAGGCCATTTAAGTTGATATTTCGTTAATTTTACAAGCTGATAAATCGATCAATACTTATTAAAATCTCAATAAAATAAAGATGGAAAAATACGATGTAGCAATAATTGGATCAGGACCTGGTGGATATGTTTGTGCAATTAGATGTGCACAGCTAGGCATGAAAACAGCACTCATCGAAAAGTATAATTCTTTAGGAGGTACTTGCTTAAACGTAGGTTGCATTCCTTCAAAAGCATTGTTGGATTCTTCGGAGCATTTTTATCAAGCAAAACATCAGTTTGAGGAGCACGGAATTGGTCTGAAAGATTTAAAAGTGAACTTTGATCAAATGATCAAACGTAAGCGTGGAGTCGTTGAGCAAACTGTTGGCGGTATCGATTATTTAATGAAAAAGAATAAAATCGATGTGATTACAGGGACGGCAGCTTTTGAAAGCAATACCGTGTTGGCTATATCCGGAGAGGAGAATTCTAAAATTGAGGCGAAGAAAATTGTCATTGCAACAGGTTCTAAGCCGGGTTCTTTGCCATTTATCAAATTAGACAAAGAGCGCGTAATTACTTCTACTGAAGCGTTAGAGCTGAAAGAATTGCCGAAAAAAATGATCATTATCGGTGGTGGTGTAATTGGATTAGAATTAGGATCTGTTTACGCTCGTTTAGGAACTGAAGTATCCGTAGTGGAATACATGGATGGGATTATACCAACCATGGATAAAACGATGGGTAAAGAATTACAGAAGTCGCTGAAGAAAATTGGTGTAGAATTTCTGTTAAGTCACAAAGTGAAATCAGTTGAAAATAGCGGTAAGTCCGTAACAGTAAAAGCTGACAATAAAAAAGGTGAAGAAGTAACCTTGGAAGCTGATTACTGTTTGGTATCGGTTGGAAGAACTCCTTACACCAAAGACTTGGGTTTGGATAAAGCTGGAGTGAAGTTAGATGATAAAGGCAGAGTAGAGGTCGATGGACATTTAAAAACAAACGTCGATAATATTTATGCGATTGGGGATGTCGTAAAAGGAGCTATGCTTGCCCACAAAGCAGAGGAAGAAGGGATGTTTGTAGCTGAACACATGAATGGTGAGCATCCACATATCGATTATAACTTAATTCCGGGTGTAGTTTACACATGGCCTGAGGTTGCTAGTGTTGGACAAACCGAAGAGCAATTAAAAGAGTCAAAAGTTGCCTACAAAGCGGGTTCTTTCCCCTTTAAAGCAAGTGGACGAGCAAGAGCGAGTATGGATACCGATGGCGTGGTTAAAGTGCTTGCAGATAAAGAAACTGATGAGGTTCTTGGTGTTCACATTATTGGTCCAAGGGCGGCTGATATGATTGCAGAAGCAGTAGTAGCTATGGAATACAGAGCTACCGCTGAAGATATTTCAAGAATGAGTCACGCGCACCCTACATTTACAGAGGCGCTAAAAGAAGCGGCATTAGCTGCTACTGACAATCGTGCGATTCACATTTAAGAAAACTATTTTTAAAAAAGAATGTTTGAAAAGCGTTGTAGGTAATACTTACAGCGCTTTCAATTTATAAAAAAGACAAGATGGATAAAACAGGTGTATTAATCGTCAATTTAGGAACCCCAGATAGCCCTAAAGTTAAAGATGTTCGTCCTTATTTAAGAGAATTTTTGAACGATCCTAGAGTAATCGATATTCCTTGGTTATTGCGTAAAATTTTAGTGAACCTAATTATCGTGCCGTTTCGCTCATTTAGCTCCTCTAAGATTTACAAAGAGCTGTGGACCGATAAAGGTTCTCCACTTTTAATTTATGGAGAGGAGGTACAAGCGATGCTACAAGAAAAGTTAGGTGATCAATTCGGTGTGCATTTAGCTATGCGGTATCAAAACCCAAGTATGGATAAGGTGATGGCAGAGATGCGTATGCTAAACTACACGAAGATTGTTGTTTTTCCAATGTTTCCTCATTATGCATCTGCTAGTACTGGTTCTGCTATTGAGAAGGCCATGAAAATTATGAGCAAATGGTGGGTAATTCCTGACGTTACATTTATCAGTCAGTATTGGGATCATCCTGGCTTTATTGATGCATGCGTGGAGCGCGCAAAACAATACGACTTAAACGAATATGAGCATTTCTTATTCTCTTACCATGGTGTACCAGAGCGCCATGTTGACAAGGTCTATTTGGATGGATCTCCTTGTGCTGATCACAACTGCGAAAATGAACTAACGGATACGAATAAGTATTGTTATAAAGCGACTTGTTTTGCCACTACTCGCTTAATAGCTGAGCGATTAGGCATACCTGAAGAGAAATATACGGTTGCTTTCCAATCTCGACTAGACAATAAGTGGTTAACGCCATTTTCTGATAAAGTAGTAGAAGAAAAAGCCAAGGGCGGAATGAAGAAAATGTTAGCATTTAGTCCTGCTTTTGTAGCAGATTGCCTCGAAACTACTGTGGAGATTGGTGTTGAATACCAAGAGATTTGGGAAGAGCATGGTGGCGAAAAACTGCAACTAGTCGAGAGTTTAAATGCCCATCCAGTTTGGGTCGATGCGATAAAGGATATGATTTTAGAGCGAGTTTAATGCTCAATGCCTTCGAGGGTTTTCCTTGGAGGCATTTTAAAAAACATCAATTATTCAATACTTCTCCTTCCGGTCTTTTGTGTTTCCACCTTTTGTGGCTCCAAAGCCAGTAAGCAGGAGACTTAACGATTTCTGCCTCTAATAATTTAGTGTGTTTCTGGGTAATTTCTCCGTATTCGGTTTTGCTTGCATCAGCACAGATGGTTTGGTATTCTATCTGAAAATGTCCTCTTTTCAATCTTCGGATGTGTCCATAGACCACAGCGCAATCGTATTCCTTTGCAAATTTCTCGGCGCCAAATTGCACCCCTGTTTCTTGATTTAAAAAATTCATCCAATAGGCTCGTTGTCCTTTTCTGGGCGATTGGTCGGCACCAAAAATAATCATCCGTTTTTCTTCCGACTGCTCTGCCATTAATTGCCTAACCTTTGAGCTAGGAAGTAAATTTAATCCAAATCTAGAGCGGCTAGCTTTCACTTTCTCATCAAAGAATTTGTTAGCCAATGGCGTAAATAACGCGATCGGTTTGATGTTGATGGTTGGTCCAACTGCCACTGCAAATAGTTCCCAGTTACCATAGTGTCCTCCAACTAATACGACATCTTTTCCTGCTTTTCCAAAATCGTTAATGATGTCCACATGAATCGACTTCATTCTTTTTTGCGCTTCAGACGAAGAGATGCTAAACCCTTTTATACTTTCTAAAATAAGGTCGCAAAAGTGCCGGTAGAATTGAAACATAATCGCCTTAATCTCTTTTGGTGATTTTTCGGGAAAGGAACGCTGCAGATTGCCTAAAACTACTTTTTTGCGGTATCCCACAATAAAATATATTAATACGAATACAACATCAGAGATACGGTAGATTACCCAGAAAGGCAGTAAGGATAGGGGTTTTATAAAAAGGTAGTATAAAAGTTTGCTGAGCATTTAAATGGTTGCTGTATAGTTGGACAACAAAGCTAAAACAAATCTTGAGCTTACCGCAGCTTTTTTTTGATAAAATGCAGGCTGAACGTATTCAATTAATTCGTGTTATTTACCTTTGATTATGCAATTACTCCAAAGAAATATTGAGTCGATAACTTACTCCCAACTTATTGGCACTGCCAAAGGGTTTGAGACGGCTACTATTCTTCATTCCAATCAATACAAAGATGAGTATGGTAAATACGATTGGCTAGCGGCATATGGTGTCCATGACTTTATTATGCCGGAAAAGAATTCCTTTGCTGCAATGGAGCAATTTCAGCAAAATCACGATTGGGTTTTTGGTGGGTTATCTTACGACCTAAAAAATGAGCTAGAGTCATTGCATTCAAAAAGTGATAACCCGATTGGTTTTCCAACAGTCTACTTTTTTGCCCCACAGATTTTATTGGTAAAAAAGCGCAATGCTGATCAGGTGGAGGCTTACATTTCAGACAACCTTTCTGCTGAAGAGGTCGATAACTTCTTCAAAAAACTTTCTGCTCAAGAAAAAGTAGAAGGTAATCAAGTGCCAACGTTAACACCTCGATTGTCTAAAGCTGCCTATTTAGAACGTATTGGTCAACTGAAACAGCACATACAACGCGGTGATATTTATGAGGTAAATTTTTGTCAAGAGTTTTATGCAGAGGATACGCACATTAATCCGTATGCA
>CBFHZL010000003.1:62199-64926 GCA_965660325.1 uncultured Acidiluteibacter sp. | reverse complement strand
TCATCCCGATTGATCGGGACTAAATTACATTTTGAAAGCGATTCATCCTGATTGATCAGGACTAGGTTACAATTTTGTTCACGCTTGTTTATTTTTTCAGGTGTTCATACTCTCCTTTTGGTCGGGATTTCCAAGCTTTAGAGTGCAGATGAATACGAAAAAATAGTAGGAGAGAATGAATAAAGCGATTCATCTCGATTGATCGGTACTAAACTACAATTTACTTCACGCATGTTTATTTTTAAGGGTGTACATGTTCTCCCTTTGGTCAGTAGTTCCATGCTTTTGCATGCAGATGAATATAAAAGCATTAAAGCAGGAAAGGAATAAGGCGATTCACAATACTACTATATTTTTCGCAATTTAAATTTGCTCAAAGAGTAGTCAAACTCACCTATACCTAGTGTAATTTTTATATCCTGCTTCTCTGTACCTGTTTTTTTTATCAACCGTTCGTTTGCTAGGTTTGGAAGTGAATACAATAATAAAAAGCGCCCAAAAGAAAGGAATAACCCATGTAAATAACAATTTAACTTTCCTATTACTTTTAGAAATTGAATTCATTCGAAGTATTCGCATGGTTGCAATTACATTCAACGCTATCCAAGCTATAAGCAAGAATATTAAAACATATAATTCATTTTTAGGCATAACAAAATGAAATAGAAGTATGACGTTAGTAAGATATATTCCAAATGCTGAAGTTACTAACAAATCACGTCCAATGAAGCTGGAATCACTTTAATGACTAAATTCTCCTTTACCGTTATTGGCTCCCCATCAATATGGGCGATGTCTCTGTGGTGGTGAATCTTGATCTCTTTTCCCTTGTACACTTTGTAGTACTTCGATTTTTCAAGTTGCTTACTGAACAATTTAAAAATCATGTCAGGCGCCATTACAGCCGGAAATTTTTCTAGCACGCAGACTGAAATCATTCCGTCATCAATCTGAGCTGAAGGGGCGATCCATGCGTTATTACCAAACTGTGAAGAGTTGGCAAAGTTGACTAGAAAGGCATTCGATTTTAGCTGCTTACCGTCTATCTCAACGGTGTATTCATCAGGGGTAAAGTTGAAAAACTCATTAGCTGTAACTTGCATGTAAGAGAAAAATCCTCTTTTTCCGAAAGAGGCAAACTTCCAACCTACGTGGGCATCAAATCCTAAGCCTGCTGTACCAAGAAATGGTTCTCCATTAATGGTGGCGGTATCGATCTTTTTGCGATTAAATTGATTAATCCGTTCAATAGCTTCTGAAACCTCCAATGGAATTTTTAAATGACGCGCTAACCCATTACCTGAGCCCATCGGAATAATACCTAAAGCGGTATTGGTATGTACAAGTGATTGGCCTACTTCATTAACTGAACCGTCTCCACCGACTGCAATAACCGCATCCAACTGATTCAATACGCCGTTTTTGCTTAATGATATGGCATGTTTCGGGTGTTCGGTATAAATGACTTGGAAGTCAAACCGATTTAAGTCGAGGTGCTTTTTTATCGCTGTTATAACATGATCCTTAGCTTCAACGCCTGAGTGTGGATTAATAATAAAAAGTACTTGATATTTATGCGAAGTTAATGACAAGTTAGGCCGTTTTAATGCACATCAAAAATACCCACTATTTCTTAATGGTAAGTTCGTTTTTTATCATTCTATTGGTGTATTGTTGCAGGATAGCTTTTAATTTAATATCAAGCTTTTTTTGAACTACCCAATTGCTATCCATTAAATTTTTTAGTTGATATGGATCCGATTTTAAGTCATACATGCCAACTGTTAGTTCTCCATCGGATAAATAACTGTAGTCGTCCGTAATTAATTGGTAAACACCATTTAAGTAGTTTATTGCAAAATGGTCATCATTTTTCATAGGGTCGTTACCAAATAGCAGGGCCTTCCCATCATAATTGACTGCATTAAGAATGTATGGCAGTGCATCTGCTTGCTGAGTAGTCGTAGAAATCAACTTTGCTGAGTCTTTGCTATTGGCAATGATTAAAGGGATTCTAAAAAAACCTGCTCGATTCATATATTCGGCATTGGCAATTTGAGCGGTGTGATCTGCGGTTATAATAAAGGTGGTATTATCAAACCACGGCATCGTTTTGGCTGATTTAAAAAAGCGCTTTAGGGCAAAGTCCGTATATCCTATACTTTCGTGTATGGGAAGTTTTCCTTTTGGGAATTGATCGGTATATTTTTCAGGAATCGTGTAGGGGTGATGTGACGACAATGTAAAAACCGCAGAAAAGAAAGGTGTTGTTTTTTTATTCAATTCATTGGCAAAATATTGCAGATAGGGTTCATCAAATATTCCCCAGTTTCCATCGAAATCTTTATTCTTATTGGGGTATTCGTTTCTACCAAAATAATGCTCAATTCCTGCAACTTGGGTAAAGGCATCAAAATTCATCGTTCCATTTGCTCCTCCGTGATAGAAACTGCTATTGTAGCCTATTTCGCCCAATAAGCTTCCAATTCCATTGAGGCTATTATTGTTATATACTGATGTGGCGTAGGGAGCATCCATTAGGCTCGGTAATCCGGCCAATAATGAGGGGAGTGCCTCAATCGATTTTTTGCCATTGGCGTAAGCATTTTCAAAAACAATGCTTTCTGACATTAATGAATCTAAGAAAGGGGTGAAGCCTTTTCCTTTGTTATAGAATCCGATGTATTCTTTTGAGAAGCTTTCCAGAATAATCATCACTATGTTTGG
>CBFHZL010000003.1:0-62099 GCA_965660325.1 uncultured Acidiluteibacter sp. | reverse complement strand
TAGTAGTAATCGATAAAAAACTGTGGAATTAATCGAAGTGTATCATCTCCTGTGGCTACCATATCGAAAAAGTCAGCGGTGGAACGCTTAAATGTAAATCGATAATAGATCACATCAATTAGAGATAAAATAATGGTTGCTATTGTTGAAATATGAAAAAGGACTTTTAAAAAAGTTTGATAATTGCTACTCGTTCGAAAAGGTAATGGCAATATCGAAGCGAAGATAAAAGGCAGGTAGAGGTGAGCGATTGCTGCTAAGTCAAAAACAAGTCCACCAATAAAAACCATGATGTTAGGCGAAGAGAACAATGCTTGATTGAAAACAATAAATAGGATTCTCAATAAAGTATATAGCAGCACAGCAATACCTATGCGCTTTAAGAAAATTAGGGAGTAGGCTAGACGTTCCATCAATTACACTTCGTCTAATGGTAAATAGATAAAAAAGGTACTTCCTTTTCCTTTTTCACTTTTGGCGGTGATGTAACCATGATGATTGTCTACAACTCGCTTACAAAGTGCTAAACCAATACCTGTGCCAGTGTATTCCGAACGTCCATGCAATCGCTGAAATATGGTAAAAATCTTATCAAGATATTGTTCATCAAATCCAATTCCATTGTCACTTACCGTAATTTCTAAGAATTGATCACTAACTAAAATCGGTATGCGTTTTAGAAGTTTTTCGCCCTTAATCACTTTTGACTTTATCTTGATTACCGGTGGTGCTTCGTGTTTCTGATATTTTATGGCATTCGATATGATATTTTGGATCAGTTGTCTTAACTGCACTGGAGTTCCGGTAACAGTTATGTCATGTCTTAAATTTAGTTTTATTTTACCTTCTGAATCTTTAATTATTTGACTCAGATCTTCAAGTACCGCTTTAATTAACTTATTGATAGCGACAGGTTTTTTATCACCAATATTTCTGGTGGTTCTTGAAAAGTTGAGCAAATCTTGAATTAACGTTTGCATGCGTTCTGTTGAGGCAACCATTCGTTGAAAGTAAGCCTTACCTTTTTCATCTAGGTTATCTGCATGCTTTCTCAAAATAATATCAGAAAAAGAAACAACCTTTCTAAGCGGCTCTTGTAAGTCATGAGAGGCGACGTAGGCAAATTGCTCTAACTCTTTATTTGATTGACTCAATTGATGAACAGAGTTCTGAAGTTTTGTTTCAAGTGTTTTTCTCACTTGAATATCATTCATGAAGTTTAGGTAAGCTAGAATAATTATGATTAGTGTTAGTGCTGCAAAAATCGAAATCATAAGATAGTTTTCTTCAAGTGCAATTTCCACTTCTATATTTCGGTCGTCCAGTAGTTTTTTTTCTGTTTCTTCAAGCAGGCTAACTATAGATTGGATGCTTTCCATGACTTCAATTTCACGCAGAATTACTTGTCTAACTTCGGACTCTGTCAGCCTACTTTGCGCACTCTGTTCTTGAATATTTTCAATAATAATATACCACTTGTTGATTAACTGTTCCAATTGTTCAAACCGGCGTTGTTGTTTTTGATTGTCTTCGGTTAATTTCTTGGATTCATCAAAATACTCCAATACTCCAATCTTAGAGTTCATGGATGGTCTGCGAAAGCTATTATCTTGTGTGATTAAAAAAGCTTGACTATTATTTTCAGCCTCCTTGAGTTCTACCACCATACTCTGTAGGTTGTACAATACTTCAGTAGAGTGGGCAACCCATTCATTTTTGGCTTTAAAAGAATTTAAACTGCGATAGGAAATGGTAGAGAGAATGATCAATAGAAAAACAGCTACACTTAAAATAAGGCGTAATCTATTTTCTATTTTATTTCCATTTCTAGCCTTATTCATCAATTAGCTTTTGGATTGTTCTTTTTGGTCTTTGTTGCGTTTCATTTCCATTAAACCGCAATCATCACAATCGTGGGCATGCGCTTGTTTCCGTATGGTATAAATAAGATACACGACTGCAGCTGCAAGGATGAAAAAGATAAAAATAGTTTCCACGATAACTTTGTTAAAAACACCTTTAAAGTTCAGTCAAAGTTAGCTAAAATCGTATAACTTTGAGCATCTAAACAAACTTCAAGAAATAGAAAATGAGTTTACATTTCGATCATAAAAATATTGATGACAGCACCTTAAAGGATCTTTATAAAAACCTGCTTAAACCTAGAATGATAGAAGAGAAAATGTTGGTGCTTTTGCGTCAGGGAAAAATCTCTAAATGGTTTTCAGGTATCGGTCAAGAGGCCATATCAGTTGGGGCTGCAATGGCCTTAAATGAAGATGAGTACATCCTTCCCATGCACCGAAATTTAGGCGTGTTTACCTCTAGAGGTATTCCATTACATCGTCTTTTTGCTCAATTTCAAGGAAAGATGAGTGGCTTTACAAAAGGCAGAGACCGTTCATTTCATTTTGGGACCAATGAGTATAATATAGTCGGTATGATTTCTCACCTAGGACCACAAATGGGAGTGGCAGATGGAATTGGGTTGGCTAGCTTATTGGATAAAAAGAAGGAAGTAACAGCGGTATTTACTGGAGATGGTGGAGCTAGTCAGGGCGACTTTCATGAGTCTTTGAATGTAGCAGCTGTTTGGAATTTACCGGTACTATTTATTGTAGAAAATAACGGATATGGTCTTTCCACACCTTCTTCAGAGCAGTTTAAATGCAAGCAGTTTATCGACAAAGGAATTGGTTATGGCATGGAAGCGGTAAAAGTAGAGGGGAACAATGTATTGGATGTGTATAGGACCATCAAAGCGTTAGCAGAATCCATGCGTGAGAATCCACGTCCAGTGTTGGTAGAATGCATGACGTTTAGAATGCGAGGACATGAAGAAGCGTCTGGAACGAAATACGTTCCTAAAGAACTCATGGAGGAGTGGGAGACGAAAAATCCGGTAGACCGTTACCGTGAATACTTAGAGTCTATAAGCGTTTGGGATACAGATCAGGAAGAATTGCTGAGATTGGAAATCAAATCTGAGATAGAAAAAGGATTAGAGTTAGCTTATGCAGAGCCAGATCTAGTTGCAGATACATCGACAGAAATGGCCGATATGTATGCGCCATTTGAGCTAAAAGTAGCAGAACCTTCGGATAAGTTAGAAGATAAACGAATGATCGACGCTATTTCAGATGGGTTAAAAGAAGCCATGGTAAAACATGAAGATTTAGTCTTGATGGGTCAAGATATTGCCGAATATGGAGGTGTATTTAAGATCACGGACGGTTTTGTGGAGCAGTTTGGAAAGGAGAGAGTAAGGAATACGCCACTATGTGAATCAGCTATAATAGGAACAGCATTGGGATTATCCATCAAAGGAAAGAAAGCCATGATGGAAATGCAATTTGCTGATTTTGTGACGGAAGGATTTAATCAAATTGTGAACAATCTCGCTAAGATTCACTACCGATGGGGGCAAAATGCAGATGTGGTGGTAAGAATGCCAACAGGAGCAGGAGTAGCAGCAGGACCTTACCATTCTCAAAGTAACGAGGCATGGTTTACACATACACCGGGATTGAAAGTGGTTTACCCAGCTTTCCCAGAAGATGCAAAAGGGTTGTTATTGACTGCCTTTGAAGATCCGAATCCAGTCTTATTTTTTGAGCACAAAGCATTATACAGAAGCCTAAGCGGAAAAGTGCCTGAGGGTTATTATACTATACCTTTTGGCAAGGCAAGAGCAGTAAAAGAAGGAACGCAAGTTTCGATTATTACATATGGTATGGGTGTGCATTGGGCATTGGCGATATTAGAAAAGCACCCAGAAATTTCTGCAGATTTAATTGATTTAAGAACGTTGAGTCCGTTAGATACAGAAACCATTTATGCTTCTGTAAATAAAACAGGAAGAGCCATTGTATTGCAAGAGGATGTAATCAGCGGAGGTATTGCTTCTGATATATCAGCACTAATTATGGAGAACTGCTTTATGGCATTAGATGCACCTGTCAAGCGATGCGCTAGTTTAGATACGGCCATACCTTTTAATCCCATTTTAGAGCAAAATTTCTTGGCTTCTAATCAGTTTGAGGATGATTTAATGGCCTTGTTGAATTTTTAAAAAAAGGCTTTTCAGATAGATTTACAACGACTCTTCAGATATTGGAGGGTCGTTTTTTTATTTAGTACTGTTAACGAATCTTAAAAGTCTGTATATTTGTTTGATTGACTATTGAATACCGAAAATTAGAATTTATGAAATACCTTAAGTTTATTGTTCTACTCTTACTTTTTTATAACATCAATACTATTTCAATTGCGCAGCAAAATAGCTTTTGGGGAACAACATCCACCGGAGGCACTAGTAACAACGGCACAATCTTCAAAACGGATACCAACGGAAATAATTTTACTTCCGTTCATACCTTTAAGGAGATAGATGGAAAGAGCCCTCTCAACACTAAGTTAATTAAGGCTTCAAACGGCAAAATTTATGGTACAACTTCAAGAGGTGGTTTTTATAATGATGGAGTGATCTTCGAATATGACTATCAATTAAAAAAGTATTCTACATTACATCATTTTGATGGTGCTTTGTTAGGTAAAAACCCTTCAGGGGGCCTTATAGAAGCATCTAATGGAAAACTCTATGGTATGACTTGGATGGGTGGCACTTCTGGAGATGGTATTCTTTTTGAATTTGATTTGACTTCAAATGTAATGACAAAGAAAGTGGACTTTAACTCTACTCTCGGAGCTAAACCAAATGGCGCCCTTATTGAAGCTAATAATGGTAAACTTTATGGATTGACCACTGAAGGAGGCATTTTAGATCGAGGAGTTCTTTTTGAATACGACTACATAAATGATGTGTTTACAAAAAAAGTAGATTTTGATATTTTTTTTGGAGAGTGGCCTTCCGGTAGTATGACTGAAGCTACAAATGGAAAATTGTATGGTATTACAAGAGCAGGAGGTGCATTCTCTTTTGGAACACTATTTGAGTATTCAATACCTGCTGATACGTTAGTTACATTAGAAGATTTTGTTGGAGTTTCAAATGGAGCATATCCTTTTGAAGGTCCAATTCAGGCAGCAAATGGAAAACTTTATGGATTAACTAGTTCAGGGGGAGGGAACAATCAAGGGGTTTTATATGAGTACAATATACAAACTAGCAACTTTACCAGGAGTGTAGATATTACTTCTATAACAGGTGGAGGGCCCAGAGGGTCATTAGTTGAAACAACTAATGGTCATCTATATGGTATGGCGGATAATGGAGGCTCAAATGGAGATGGCATTATTTTTCAATACAACTATAATTTAAACACCCTTACTCACAAATTTGACTTTGATGACCGTCTATTTGGTGCCAATCCATCGGGAACACTAACAAAAATTTCAAATAATGAATTAATGAGTTGCACAGTAGGTGGAGGGAAAAAGCTTTACGGTGTTCTATTTGAGTACGATATTGTGATAGATAGTTGTGAAAAGTTGATAGATTTCGAGGGAAATGTAAATCCTTTAAATCCTGAGGGTAGTATTACTTATGCTGATAATGGAATGTTATATGGGGTCACTTTTGAAGGTGGTAAATTTGATACTGGGACACTTTATGAATTAGATCCTAAATCAAACGAGCTAAGTATTAAGTATGAGTCATTAAATTCATATAGAGGTTTTTATCCTCTCAGTGACTTAATTAATGTTCAAGGCAGCTTATATGGATTCTCACTCTTGAGCCCAGATTCAAATACGTTGACATTGTATAAATATAATTATTGGTTAGACACCATGCAGTTTATTCAATCATTTGGAATGGTTGGTTCATTTACAAAACGAAAACATTCACTTTTTCTACATTCAAATGGCAAGATATACGGTATTGGAAAAGGAAATAACTCTTCTATTCAGACTTTATTTGAATATGATATTCCGACAAATATGCTGACTGAATTGCATAGTTTTCAAACTACTGGTTCGTCTTTATTCATTTCCGAAGGTCCCGGCGGTATTATTTATGGGGTTAATAGCGAATCAGGAAGACCTGGAAATGGGTATCTTTTTAAGTTCGATCTAACCACTAATATTTTTAATATCTTTCATACTTTTAATGGTGTAGACGGAAGAACTCCTGTGGGAGAGTTAGTTAGTGACAATAATGGAAGCCTTTATGGAGTAACAACCTTCGGTGGACAGAATAATGATGGGGTCATATTTAGATACTACTTAAATCTTAATTTATACAGTAGAGTTATTAATTTCGATAACACTCAAGGGGCTTGGCCAGATGACGGGCTCGCTGAATTGAATTCAGGTAAATTGTATGGAACTACAAGACGAGGAGGTTTAAATGATGAAGGAGTATTATATGAGTTTGACTTCAATACCTATTCATATACAGTAAAGCACCATTTTGATGGAATCGTGTCAGGTAGTTTTCCTAGAGGTAAATTAACTAAAGCCTCACCCTGTATTACAATTAGAAGTGCTATCGCCCAAACTTCGTGTAATAGTTTCACTTCACCTAGTGGTAAGTACATCTGGACAAATTCAGGTATTTATTTAGATACCATTAAAAAGGCGGGTTGCGACAGTATTGTTACGGTTGACTTAACAATTAAAAATTTAAATGGTACTGTTTCTCCTTTAGGGGTAACAACACTCGCCTCTAACGCCTTTAACGCTACCTATCAGTGGCTAGATTGCAATAACAATTATGCCATAATTCCAAATGAAACTGGTCAGTTATTTACAGCTACTTCTAGCGGAAACTACGCAGTAGAAGTTACTTCAACTATAAACGGATGTAAGGACACATCTTTATGTTACCCAATTACGCTTGTGGGAATTGATGAAAACGAATTTGACTCTCAGATAGCGGTCTTTCCAAACCCCACTTCAGACCATATAACGATTGCTCTTGGTGCTGTTATGAGCGGCGTTACTACACAAGTTTACAATGTGTATGGTAAACTAATCAGTGAATCAAATCACCAAGCAGCTAATCAAGTAGAGTTAGAGCTCGGTGAGTCTGATGGTGTATACTTTATTCACCTGATATCAGATAGGGGAGAGCGCGTAGTCAAAAAGGTAGTTAAGAATTAGCGAATTCAATAAAGTTCAATTACAACGACTCTTCCGATGGGAGGGTCGTTTTTATAGTATTGGGCTGTATGAAAGCAAAACAAAATCGAGCACCATCATTGTTTTTAAACGTCATAGTTCCTTCAATTTGTTCAGTAAGCGCTGTAATTATTTCCATTCCTAACGAATTGGATTGTGATAACCCAAAATCAGGAGGTAAACCAATACCATTGTCTGAAAAAATAAGTTGATAGTCATTCGCTACTTGCTTAAGAGAAATATCGACCATTGGGTTCGCTATACCTTTGAAAGCATGTTTCATTGAGTTGGTCATCAGTTCAGATACGATAAGGCCAAGCGGGACAGAAAGATCTAAACCTAGTATGATTTTATTGGTTTCAATTTTATACTGTATGTTCGATTGAACTACCTGCTGAGACTCAATTAGATCTCGTAAATAGGCATCAAAATCAACTTCATTTCCGGTATTGTTGACGTACAGATTTTGATGAATTATCGCAATCGCTTCAATTCTAGTTTTGGCATCAACCAATGAGGAGAGTACCTTTTCATCTTTAATTGTATTTTGCTGTAGTGACAAAAGGGAGGAAATCACCTGAAGGTTATTTCTAACTCGATGGTGTACTTCTTTTAGTAAAATTTCAAGATGATTTTTTTGCTTTATCATCTCATCGTTTTGGTTATTCAACGCTAAGTTCTTTTTCGCTAGTTCACTGTCTTTTGTTTTGTTTATGTGGCTTGAATATATCATAATGACCAATATGATAGTACCAATCATGGCCAAATTTACCGTATTGATAATGGATAAAAAATCTTCAGATACACTGTAAACACCCTCTATTCCATTGTATGTTTTGTAAGAGTAAATGGTTAGTAAAACCATTGAACTATTAAAAATGATGGCCGGTTTAGGTTTCCATGAAAAATCTAAAATAAATACAACTGACAAGGCATAGAAGTAATAGTAGAAACCTGCTCCCCAACCTATATAATGAGTATGTACAAGGACTTCACCTACTACAGCGTAAGCAGTTATTAAAAATGCGTTTTTTACGGTTAATCGATCCTTATCAACTAGTATGTAGCATACTGTAAAAACTATTGAGCCTATGATAGGACTAAATAAAGCTTGGTATGCAGAAAGAAAAATTAATAAACTAGCTATACTTATATTCGTTAAAATTCCTAAGAATAGAATAAGAAAAATAACACCCTTAAATTTGCTAGCTTTTATTGGACTATTGTCAATCAACGATTTATAGTTTCTGAATTTGATTACATATGTAATAATAGTACTTTCTCCTTACTTTTAAAAGAGATTCATCGTATTTTAAGCATAATCGAAGAGAACCAACTTGAACGTTCACTTTGTTGTAAGGTGGTTATTATACTTGTATTACAGAAAAAAGCCTTACATTTGCAGTCCAAAAAATCAGCGTATTGGTATAGTTGATTAACTATTAATATCTTCCGTTTAAATACCAACTTGTAAATGGAATACAAATAAATGTTCAGAATGTCTGAAAACAAAGAAAAAGATACGAATCCTGCAGAGGAAATCGTAAACAAAGCAAAAGAAGTAGCAACAGATGCAGCAGAAGCTGTAAAAGATGCTGCTGAAACAGTTGTTGAAAAAGTAGAAGAAGTTACTTCTGATGATTCAACGAAAGAAGAGTCTACTGAATCAAAAGTAGATAATAGCATTAACGCTTCAGTAGATGCTGATTCTAACGATTTTGACTGGGATTCAATCGGTAAGTACGATGAGTTGTATTCAAAAGACGAAAGAGAAAAAATGGAAGAAGTTTATGGTGAAACATTAACTTCTATCAATGAGCAAGAAGTACTAGATGGTATCATTGTTTCTAAAAACACAAGAGAAGCTGTTGTAAACATCGGTTACAAGTCTGACGGTGTTATCCCAATGAATGAATTGAGATACAAAGAAGAAGTAAACGTTGGTGACTCAGTTGAAGTTTTTATTGAAAGTCAAGAAGACAAAAATGGTCAATTATTACTTTCTCACAAAAAAGCAAGAGCGCTTAGAGCTTGGGATAGAGTAAATGATGCATTGGATACTCAAGAAGTAATCAAAGGATATGTTAAGTGCAGAACTAAAGGTGGTCTTATTGTAGACGTTTTTGGTATCGAAGCATTCTTACCAGGATCACAGATTGATGTGAAGCCTATCCGTGATTACGATATGTATGTTGATAAGACAATGGAATTCAAAGTGGTGAAAATCAACAAAGAATTCAAAAATGTTGTAGTATCACACAAAGCATTAATTGAAGCTGAGTTAGAAGTTCAGAAGAAAGAAATTATTGCTCAATTAGAGAAAGGACAAGTACTAGAAGGTACTGTTAAGAACATTACTTCTTATGGAGTATTTATTGATCTTGGTGGTGTTGATGGTTTAGTTCACATTACTGACCTTTCTTGGGGTAGAGTAAATCACCCTGAAGAAATCGTAGAATTAGATCAGAAAGTAAACGTTGTAATTCTTGACTTTGATGATGATAAGAAAAGAATTGCTTTAGGTATGAAGCAATTAGAGAAACATCCATGGGATGAGTTAGATGAGAAGCTTACTGTAGGCGACAAAGTGAAAGGAAAAGTTGTTGTTGTTGCTGATTACGGTGCGTTCGTTGAAATTCAGCCAGGTGTTGAAGGTCTAATTCACGTATCTGAAATCACATGGTCTAACCACTTGAAGCCTGCACAAGAATTCTTTACAGTGAGTGACGAAGTAGAAGCTCAAATCTTAACGCTTGATAGAGAAGAAAGAAAAATGAGTTTAGGTGTTAAACAATTAACGCCAGATCCATGGGAAGGTATCGAAGAGAAGTTTATCGTTGATGCTAAGCACAAAGGTAAAGTAACTAACATTTCTGACTTTGGAGTATTTGTTGAATTGGAAGAAGGTGTTGATGGTTTAGTTCACATTTCTGACCTTTCTTGGTCTAAGAAGATTAACCACCCGAAAGAAATTACCGCTGTAGGTGACGAATTAGAGGTTGTTATTTTAGAAGTAGATAGAGAAAACAGAAGATTGAGCTTAGGACACAAACAATTAGAAGAGAACCCTTGGGAGACGTTCGAAACTGTTTTTGAAATTGGATCAGTTCACCAAGGAACAATTACAGAAATCGCTGCAAAAGGTGCTACAGTAGTATTGCCTTACGGAGTAGAAGCTTTAGCTACGAAGAAAAACATCGTAAAAGAAGACAATACAACAGCTGCAGTTGATGAAGTATTAGACTTTAAAATTGTTGACTTTAACAAAAATGCACGTAAGATTGCTGTAAGCCATACTCAAATCTTCAGAGACGCTGAGTTCGAAGAAGTGAAAGAGAAAAGAGCTTCTGCAAAAGCAGAGCATGTTAAAACAGCTAAGAAGATTAAGACAATGCAAGATTCTCAAGAGAAAACAACTCTTGGTGATTTAGATGCATTATCTAAATTGAAATCTGAAATGGAGAAAGGAGAGAAGAAGTAATTTTTCTTCACTTTACATACAGAAGTCGCTAATCATTTGATTAGCGACTTTTTTTATGGATTTTTTTTGGATTCATTATTGATGTAGGTGCGCTAACTAATACACGAAGTACTGTTTAAAAGTATTAACTTTTAGATATGATGCACCTCTTGTAATCTTTAACTTAGAAGATCGTTATTAGATAGCGTTTCACCATTAAATTTATCCCTATGAAGCTTCGGCTGATCCCTATATTTTTGATTTCATTTCTTGCACTAAGCTCTTTCTATCCTGCAGATGCAGGACTTGAATCCACTTCAGAACATAAGAAAATTCCTTACCTTAAAGGGCCACATGCATGGGCTGATTCGGTGTTGGCACAAATGACACTCGACGAAAAGATAGGACAATTGTTTAATATCCCTGCCTACAGCAACGAAAAGATCAATCAAGAAGAAGTAGAGCGATTAATAAACAAATATCATATCGGAGGACTTACGTTCTTTCAAGGAGACATTACTAAACAAGCAGAATTGACGAATCGTTATCAGTCCATTTCTAAGTTACCACTTATGGTGGCAATGGATGCTGAGTGGGGTATGGCGATGCGAATAGATAGTGTGGTGAAATACCCTTGGCAAATGACACTTGGTGCTATTCAAGATGAACAACTCATTTATCAAATGGGAAAGGACATCGCACAGCAAATGCGCAGGATAGGCGTAAATGTTAGCTTTTCGCCCGTAATCGATGTCAACAATAACCCTGATAACCCGATTATAAATGCGCGTTCATTTGGAGAAGATAAGGTAAATGTTGCCCGAAAGGGAATAGCTTACATGCAAGGATTGCAAGATGGGAAAGTATTGGCATCTGCAAAACACTTTCCTGGACATGGTGATACCGATATGGACTCTCACAAAACCCTTCCTCTAATTGACAAAACAGCAGCTCAATTGGATTCTATAGAACTATATCCTTTTAAACAGTTAATTAAGAAAGGGGTAGGAAGTATCATGATCGCTCACTTAAACATTCCTGCTTATACGAAGTCTTCAGGAATGCCCTCCTCACTTACGGCGGGTGTAGTGACGAAACTACTTCGCGATGATTTAAAATTTAAAGGCTTAACGTTTACTGATGGCCTAAACATGAGTGGAGTAGCTGCGAGAATGACCTCAGAACAGGTTGATCTAGAAGCAATAAAAGCAGGAAATGATATTTTATTACTTTCTAGAGATGTAGCAAAGGGTGTCGCAGCCATTAAAGAGGCAGTTGCTGATAGCTCGCTTTTAGCATCTGATATTGATGAAAAAGTGTTGAAAATATTGCGAGCAAAATATTGGATGGGTCTACACGACTATGAACAACAACCAACTGAGCGTTTGTATAACGATTTGAATCAATATAAATACGAGTCCTTAAATAAGAAGTTGACAGCAGCTTCTTTGACTGTCCTTAGAAACAAAAGTAATACATTGCCACTATCAGTAGGTGTTGGTAAAATTGCGGTCCTCTCTATTGGTGAAGGAGAGGTTACGCCTTTTCAAAAACGCATTGGAAGCTATGCCAATGCTGACTTCTTTAATGTTTCAGGGGACTTGCCAGTAGCAAATCAAAAGGCCATGATGGATCAATTGCAAGACTATGAAACAGTAATTGTAGGCATTCATAAAAGTGATAAAAACCCATGGGTGAAATATGAGTTGTCTGACGATTTAAAAGGATTTATCAATGTATTGCGGTTAAAAAAGAAGGTTATATTAGATGTATTTGCAAATGCTTACGCTCTGCGAAATTTCTTAGCTACGGAGTATGTTGATGGTTTAATTGTATCCTATCAAAACTCAGAGGCAGCTCAGGAAATGTCTGCTGAATTGATTTTTGGTGGTCGTTCGGCAAATGGGAAGTTGCCGGTAAGTGTTTCTAACGCTTACCCGGTTGGTTCGGGTTTAACAACAAAAACTACTGGAGTACTTTACAGAGCCATGCCTGAGGATTTAGGTTATGCAACAGATGCTTTCGCACAAGTGGATATCATTGCACAAGATGGAATTAACAAAGGGGCTTATCCAGGTTGCCAAATTTTGATTGCTAAAGACGGGAAGATTATTTACGACCAACAATTTGGAAATCCTACCTACGAAGCAAAGCGCGCTGTTCAACCAGACGATTTATACGACATAGCGTCGGTTACTAAAATCTCAGCAACACTTCTTGCTGTAATGGATCTAGTTTCTCAAGAGAGGCTCAGTTTAGACGATAACCTTGGCAAACATCTCGGTAAGTTGGTAAGGAATACAGACTATGCAGACTTAACGTTGAGAGAAATTCTGGCGCATCAAGCAGGTTTGGCAGCATGGATTCCCTTTTATATTAAAACCCTTGAGAATGGAGTTCCAAGTGAAAAGTACTATCGTAATGTAGCTTCTGATGAATTCTCCATTCGAGTAGCTGATAGTTTATACATTTCAGCAGCTTATGAGGATACTATTTTCTATCGAATTATTCATAGAGCGAAGGTGAACCCTAAAAAAGAGTACCGCTATTCTGATGTGGGGTATTACTTTATGAAAGAAATAGTAGAAGAGATCACTGAGCAGCCCATTGAAAACTACTTACAAACCAACTTTTACCAACCAATGGGAATGGCTCACACAACCTATAATCCAAGAGAAAAGTTTTCCCGTTCACAGTTAATCCCAACAGAAGATGACCAATCTTTCAGAAATCAATTAATTTGGGGAGATGTACACGATCCTGGAGCAGCAATGCTTGGTGGTATTGGAGGACATGCAGGATTATTTTCTACTGCCAATGATTTAGCAAAACTCATGCAGTTATATTTGAATGGAGGGACATATGGAGGTAAACAATATTTGAATAAATCGGTTATTGATGAATTTGTAAAATGTCAGTTTTGTAAAAAGGAAACTCCAATGAGTGCTAAAGAGAATAGGAGAGCGGCTGGTTTTGATAAACCTGCATATCATGGCAATCCAGGACCTACTTGCGACTGCATCAGCTATGCGAGTTTTGGCCATTCAGGATTTACCGGAACATATGCATGGGCCGACCCGGAGGAACAAATAGTTTACATATTTTTGTCAAACCGGGTTTACCCTGATGCAAACAATAAGAAACTACTTCAATTGAATATACGAACAGATATTCAAGAACGAATTTATCAAGCCATTCAATCGAACCCTGAGCATTCGATAAACTAAACGAGCAAAAATGAACATTGGAATTGTACTTTATCCAACTTATGGTGGTAGTGGTGTAGTAGGAACAGAATTAGGGAAAGCATTAGCTGAACAAGGACACAATGTTCACTTCATAACTTATCGACAGCCTGTAAAACTAGAGGAGTTTACTGCAAATATCTCATACCATGAAGTAAGGGTATCTGATTACCCTTTATTTGATTATCCACCTTATGAACTAGTTTTAGCGAGTAAGTTAGTGGATGTAGTAAAGTATGAAAAGCTTGATCTTTTGCACGTGCATTACGCCATTCCTCATGCATCTGCCGCATACATGGCACAGCAAATCTTAAAAACAGAGGGTATTGAAATTCCTTTTATTACTACGTTGCATGGCACAGATATTACCTTGGTAGGTAAAGATGCCTCATTTGAGCCAGTAATTACCTTTGCAATTAACCAGTCTAATGGTGTGACTGCCGTTTCTGAAAGTCTTAAAAGAGATACCTATGAACACTTCGATATAAAAAATGGAATTGATGTTATTCCAAACTTTATTTGCATGAAGCAATACGAAGGTGTTCAAATTGATGAACACCTTAAATCGTCTTTAGCACCAAATGGAGAGCGATTGGTGATACATATTTCTAATTTTAGAAAAGTAAAACGTGTAACAGACGTTGTCAAAGTATTTGCTCAAATTCGTTCTAAAATGCCGGCTAAGTTGGTGATGGTGGGTGACGGCCCTGAGCGAAACAAAATAGAGCAAATGTGCAGAACACTTGGTTTATGCGAAGACTTGCAAATGATGGGGAAAGTAAATGACACCATTCGAGTGCTCTCCATTGCTGATTTGTTTATTTTACCTTCACAGTCAGAAAGTTTTGGTTTGGCGGCATTGGAAGCTATGGCCGCGAAAACTCCTGTTATTTCAACCAATACAGGCGGAATACCTGAAGTGAATATTAATGGAGAAACCGGTTATATGAGTGATATTGGTGACGTAGACGATATGGCCAAGAATGCCCTAAGTATTCTAAAAGATGATAGTACGCTGAACCGTTTTAAAGCAAATGCCTTTGAACAAGCGAAGCGTTTTGATCTAGGGAAAATCCTTCCACAATACATCGCTTTATATGAGCGCATTTTAAAACATCATTTATAATATTTTGCTTAATTAGTAAAAAACTTTTAGTCTAAACTGTTGTTTCTACAATCATGAAAGAGCAAAATTGGATGAAGGTTACCCTTCAGTTAGCAGCAATATATAATGTGATTTGGGGTGCATGGGTAGTTTTGTTTCCATCGCAATTTTTCTCAATTACCAATATGGAAGTCCCCAATAACCTCACCATTTGGCAAGGAATGGGGATGATTGTAGGAGTTTATGGGATAGGATATTGGTTGGCTAGCTATAATGCTATACGCCACTGGCCAATTGTTCTAGTCGGTTTTTTAGGTAAAATTTTCGGGCCATTAGGTTTCATTATGAATTACTTCATTTTGGAAACCGTACCATTTGAATTTAGCTACACTTTATACACCAATGATTTAATTTGGTGGATACCATTTTTCTTAATTTTAAAAGCAGTTCATGAGCAAACACGATGGAAGCTCACTGATTAATCGACTTGGCTTTTATGGCCTTATTGGAGCTTATCTCGTAGGAGGTATCAATCATTTTATTTCTCCAGAATGGTATTGGCCCTTGATACCACCATATTTGGTATTTATTAAAGAGTTAAACCTATTAAGCGGCTTGTTGGAAGTTGTCTTTGCATTGGGTTTAGTTTTTAAACGAACGCGAAAATGGTCAGTTTATGGTATTGTAGGGCTGCTGATTGCTTTCTTGCCTGCACACATTCACTTTATTGAGTTAGGTAGCTGTATATCTGATGTCATGTGTTTTGACCCTTGGGTGGCTTGGGTTCGTTTAATTGTGGTGCACCCGATTTTAATTTATTGGGCATTGATTTACCGTAACTATAAACTGAAATGACGTTAGAAATACTTAGAGCTGTCGTAGATTTTGGAGCCGTAATTTTAATATGGCTTGTTCAACTCGTAATTTATCCGAGTTTCCTCTATTTTGCGCCTGAAGATCTTAAAAGGTGGCACATTGCCTATACTCAAAGGATAACATTTGTTGTAGCGCCTATTATGTTTGCTCAAACTGGCATAATTGCGTACCAAGCAGTTCAAAGTTTGAATATACTTTCTATCATTTCTTTACTGATTTGTATTAGTTTATGGCTATTGACTTTTTTTCAGGCGGTGCCATTGCATCAAGCTTTAGATGCAGAGGAAGATGGAGTAGAGGATACCTGCTTAAAACTCGTTCGAATCAACAAAAAGCGAACGTTTTTGTGGTCCTTATTAAGTTTCATTTCGATCTATCAGCTTTTTGTTCTGTGAAGCTTTAATTCTCAAAGTTGTTGTCATCAACGACCTTAATTTTTCGAGCAATAAGTAATGAAAGGGCTCCCATAGCAAGAGCAAAGTAACCCACCCAATCGTAGTGTTGCAGTAGGCCATCAGGACCTTCTGTAATGATTAATCCACCAATGTAGGCGGCGAAACCATTCGTCATTTGACGACAAGCTGAGTTAAAGCTCATAAAGCTTCCACGATTTTTAGGCAAAACGGAAGAGGTAATCATGGCGGTAGATGGGATCATTCGCCCTGAGCCAAAAATAAAAAATAGCGAAGTAATGATTAATACGATAGCTACAGGTGTTTCAGTAAGATTGGTCAGCAGATAGATGGGAATGGAAACAATAGCTACAATTACGCTAAATACGTTAAGCCTTCCGAATCGATCTGCTAGCTTCCCAATTAGTGGTGCAGTAAAAATCGTTAATCCACCACCGATCAAATAAATGTAGGTAATTTCAGCATCTAAGAACCCAACATTTGTCACTAAGTATGGGCTTATAAAAGGAACGACAGAAAAATGGCTGAGCATTATCACTACCCCAAATAGCAAAGCATATACTTGATTTTTATTGGTTACTACATTTCGTATAATAGCCAATGGTGAAGGGCGATCACTACGTACTTCTATGTGTGAATTGAGTGTAGGAATGTACCGATAAACAGGAATAAGTGTTAGCAGTGCTATTACACCAAGAGACAGAAATGGAAAATGCCAGTCTGAGAGTGTCGCCAAGTAAAGTCCAAGTGGCACACCTACTACAGAAGCTAATGAAAAAGAGGCCATTACCAACCCCATTGCCGATGCCCGTCGTTCATTGGGAACTACATCACCAATTATGGACAAAATCAAAGCGCTAAGAATTCCACCAAAGGATCCGGTAAAGGCTCTCATGGCTAACAACATATAATAGCTATTAGAAAAACCACACGCCAATGTGCCTATTGCAAACCCGGTGGCCATTAATATCAATAGCTTTTTACGATCAAATCGATCGATGAAGAAAGCTCCTGCAAATCCAAAAATACCTGCACTAAACGTATAGGCAGATACCAATAACGCAAACTGACTAGGATTAATAGAGAAGGCATCCATTAAACGCGGACCCAAAGGCATTAGAATCATGAAATCTGTAATATGCGAAAACTGAATGACAGCTAACGTATATAAAAGTGCTTTCTCTTTATTCATTAGAAGTTGTTTACAGCTTTTTTTAACTGTAGCGGTTGTAATCTCATTGTTGATGATGTTGAACTCAAAAGTTGGAATAGCTAAGTTTAGCTAAGCGTTTTTCAATTCTTCTCTTTGCTTTTTAGTTAAGCTTTTAGCCACTAGCGAATATGAGTCCAAAATCCATTTTTCCAATAAAGCTCTAGTGATAGAATCATCAATCAAAACCGTATTCCAATGCTTTTTACTCATGTGGTATCCTGGCTGAACAGCCTCAAACTCCTCTCTTAGTTCCACTGCTTTTTCCGGATCGCACTTGAGGTTAACGCTAGCAAAGTTCTCGATATTAGTCAAACAAAACATCTTTCCCATAACTTTAAATACCAACACTTTATCATCAAAGGGCATGCCTTCAGACGTACCTTTTAATGACAAGCAAAAATCCCGAAGTTCTTCAATGTTCATTTCTAAACGATTAAATCAGATTAATTTTCTCTTCTTCTTCTGGGTTTATTTCCATGGTTTTGATTATTTGACGAACTACCTTGGCTACTACTGCTTTTCCGTGAATTACTTTTACTTCGAAATGGTTTCTTTTGACCACTGTTTCTGCGTTGTTGTGTTTTTTCAGCTTTTGGCTCTACTTTACCATCATCAGGGAATGGGTTATCACTAATCACAGGTACATCCTGCTTAATTAGTTTTTGGATATCCCTTAAATACGCGCGTTCTTCTCCATCGCAAAAACTAAGCGCAACACCACTAGCTTTAGCTCTACCAGTTCGACCAATTCGGTGCACATAAGTTTCAGGAACATTCGGAAGGTCATAATTGATTACCAACTCCAATTCGTCAATATCAATCCCTCTGGCAGCAATATCTGTAGCAACTAGCACTTTAGTTACTCCATCTTTAAAATTATTCAATGCTTTAACACGCGCAGTCTGAGATTTATTTCCATGAATTGCTTCAGCAGTAATATTTGATTTAATCAGCTGTTTTACAATCTTATTAGCCCCATGCTTGGTGCGTGAGAAGACCAGCACAGCGTCTACATTTTTCTCTTCAATTAAATGAACCAACAGTTTTGGTTTATCGCCTTTGCTAACAAAGTAAACACCTTGATCGACTTTTTCTGCGGTTGCTTGTTCAGGCTTAACCGTTACTTTTTCAGGATTTCCGAGTATTTCATTCGAAAGTTTAACGATAGCAGGCGCCATAGTTGCTGAAAAGAATAAAGATTGGCGCTTTTTGGGAAGTTTAGCTAACACTTTCTTGATATCATGGATAAATCCCATATCAAGCATCTGATCAGCCTCATCAAGCACAAAATATTCGATTGAATTAAGTGAGATAAAGCCTTGAGAAATTAAATCGAGTAAACGACCCGGAGTTGCTACCAATACATCAATGCCTTGACTCAAAGCCGCTGTTTGTTTGCCTTGCTTTACTCCTCCAAAAATTACAGTACTCTTTAATCGTGTATTTTTTCCGTAGGTTAAAATGCTCTCCCCAATTTGTAGCGCTAATTCTCGTGTAGGAGTTATGATAAGTGCTTTAATCGGCCTATTCCTTTGCTGACTCAGGTTAGCCTGATATAAATGTTGTAGGATTGGAATTGTAAATGCCGCTGTTTTACCTGTACCTGTTTGGGCACAGCCTAACAAATCTCTTTTTTGCAGCAGTTTTGGAATTGATTGTTCTTGTATTGGAGTAGGATGTGTATACCCTTCGGCATCTAATGCCTTTAGAATGGGTTCGATAACCCCTAATTCTTTGAATGTCATATATATTTATTAAAGTGCAAAGGTAGGTGGATTGTTTGAATTAATTGAATTTTGAAAATTTCAATTTAAAAGTGCTTGATTTATAGATGCAAACCTATAAAGTACGTTGGTGCAATTTGGTTGTTTATTTAAAATTGTTTTCAAAAAAGTTAATTTATAGGAACTTATATATTTCAAATCAATTTTTTAGTCTATTTTTGCTGAAACTAAACCAAATACTTATGATTAAAAAAACACTCTTGTTATGCGCATTAGCGTCTGCTATTGGAGTATCTGCTCAGGATGTTGTTTCCTCTCAAGGAGACACCTACTCTAATTCAAATGCAACGCTATCTTTCACGATAGGTGAAACAATAACAAACACGGCAACAGATGGAATCAATACCTTGACGCAAGGATTTCATCAGTCTAAATGGACATTTGTAGGTCTTAAAGATTATTCTCCTAATTATGAGGTAATCATATTTCCTAACCCTACAGAAGATGTTTTAAACGTTAAAACAGAACAACACGAAAATGTAAGTTATACCTTATATGACTTACAAGGTAAGCCGGTTTTACAAAACCAACTTACAGCCGTTCAAACTCCAATTCAGGTTAGTCATTTAGCTCCAGGAAGCTACTCTCTTATATTAAATGACAAAACCAGTGTATTAAAAACGTTTAAACTTATTAAATCTCGTTAACCTACCATTATTACCACAAAAGGTAATTGTAATTAACCAACTTAAATCAAATATTATGAAAAAATTAGTACTATCGATCATTGCTTTAGCAATGGTATCATTAACATCTTTTGCCCAGTCTCCTGAGGGGTTCAAATATCAGGCAGTAGTTAGAGATGCAGGAAATGCCATTCTAACCAATCAATCAGTGGGAATGCGTTTAGCAATTAAGCAAGGAAGCGCTACAGGAACAGCAGTATACACTGAAACATTTTCTTCAACCACCAATGCGTTTGGGTTAGTAAACTTAGAAATTGGTTCAGGTTCTTCAACAGATGTTTTCGCAGATATCAATTGGGCAAATGGTCCTTATTTTATTGAAACTGCAGCTGATGTTACTGGTGGAACCAATTATGCTGTGATGGGATCAAGTCAATTAATGAGCGTACCCTATGCACTTCATGCAAAAATTGCTGATTCATCACTTGTTGATTTGGTGGATGATGCGGATAACGATGCATCTAACGAAATTCAAGCATTAAGTTTAAGTAACGATACGTTGTTTTTATCTAACGGTGGTTTCGCAAAATTACCTGCAGGTTTTAACGGTGATTTTAATTCATTGACGAATGTGCCTGCTAATCTAGATACTGACTCCACAAATGATTTTGATGGAAATTATTCTTCACTTGTTGGAGCTCCTACTTTGGTTTCTACTTTTACAAATGATGCTGGTTATTTAACGACTGAAGTGGATGGTTCTATTACCAATGAAATTCAAGCGATAAGCATAAGCAATGACACCTTATTTTTATCAAATGGTGGTTTTGTGAAATTACCTGCAGGTTTTAATGGTGATTACAATGCGCTAACCAATAAGCCAACAGTAGTATCTGCATTTACGAACGATGCAGGATATTTGACTTCATTTACCGAATTGGATGGCGATTCTACCAATGAAATTCAATTATTAAGCATCAGCAACGATACTTTATTTCTATCTAATAGTGGTTTTGTTGTATTACCGGCATCAGGTGGAGCTGGAGGTAACTGGACGTTAACAGGAAATAACATTTCAAATGCAAATTTAGGAAATGTAGGAATTGGTACAACTACACCAAAAAGTCTTTTAATGGTTGTTGAAGATTCTTTAGCAAACATCGAAATGTCCTCTGTAGGTTTTAATAGAGTTAAATCTGGTTCATTAATTTTCAATGAAAACTCAACATATAATGGGTTTTGTGGATTCCAACTTAATCATGATGGAGCTGCAAATACGTTATCGCTGATTTCGGGATGTTCTTCTCCTGATACTATTTTTAGTGCATCAAGAAATGGATATTTAAATGTAAAGAGAATAGCTGTGGGTG
The DNA here is from genome assembly GCA_965660325.1 of uncultured Acidiluteibacter sp. Taxonomy (GTDB): domain Bacteria; phylum Bacteroidota; class Bacteroidia; order Flavobacteriales_E; family Vicingaceae; genus Acidiluteibacter. Next base: position 40,924 of record CBFHZL010000003.1, on the reverse strand, counting down.
GATCTATCTTGCAAAGTCCTTTTTCTGATTTTTCTGTAACAGGATCTTCTGCATTTACAGGGAATATGACCATTACAGGGAATTTAACTGTAACTGGATCTATTGCTAAAGGTTCAGGAACTTTTAAAATTGATCACCCATTAGATCCTGCAAATAAGTATTTAGTTCACAGTTTTGTAGAATCTCCTGAGATGATGAATATCTACAGTGGTAATGTTGTAACCGGCACAGATGGATATGCCACTGTGGAATTACCTTCATACTTTGAAGCGGCTAACAAAGATTTTAGATATCAATTAACTGTAATCGGAACGTTTGCTAACGCAATAGTAAAGGAGAAGATTTCAAACAACACATTTGTAATTCAAACGAATGAGCCTAATGTAGAAGTAAGTTGGGCTGTAACAGGCGTTAGAGCAGATAAATTTGCAAACAAAAACAGAGTACAACCTGAAGAGGATAAGGAAATAAAAGGTTCTTATGTTCACCCTGAATTGTACAATATGCCTTCTAGTGATTCAGTAATCAAAAGAAAAGAGCAGTTGATGAATACAGCTACTCCAAACAATGATGCTGATCAATAAGAAATAGATAGCTTAATGATTCGAATGCAGTGGGGAAACCCACTGCATTTTTTTATGCTAATAATTTTATGATTCAGCTACTATTTCAAATGTATTCTTTTTGATCGTTTTCAGCTAGATTAAGCTGGTGTAGTTAAAACATAAAGAATCTCTAAAATAGGGTAGAAGTGGGTAATTTAAATTAGGGTATAAAAAAAACGCTTCGACTAAGTCGAAGCGTTTTTTATGCAAGAGAAGTAATAATTACAACTTCAAGTTTTTCGCATTTGATAGTTTCTCTTCCAACGCAGTCACTTTTGACATAGCCGCTTGAATTTTCTCATTTTTTGCAGCGTAGTCAGCAGCATTAATTTTTCCTGCAGCCTTGTCTAGGTTTAATTTTTCTAATGCAGATTCGATCTTTGCTTTTGCTTCAGCTACTTTCGCATCTCCTTTTTCAACGGATGCATTAAGTTCAGCTTCTTTCTTGGCTACTTTCTCAGTGGCAGTCATGTCCTCCTCTGCTACTTCTTCTTCTACTGACTCAGCAGCTACTTCCGCTTCTTCAATAGCATCTTCGGTCATTTCAGTTGCAGTTTCTTCAGCATTTGATAAAGCTGCTTCTGCTGACTCTTTCTTTTCTGATGCGATAGCGTTACCTGTTTCTGCTGCTTCTTTTTTAGATTCTTTTAGCTCACTTTTAATTTCGTTAGCTTGCTCTTTTGCTGCACTTTTTACCTCAGTTGCAGTTTCTTTTACTTCTTTTGCTACTTCTTTAGATGTTTCTTTTACTTCTTTGGTAGCCGACTTAGACATCTGCTTTGCTTCTTTACCGATATTCATCCCTGATTGAGCCGATAGACTAAAGGTAGATACTGCTAGTGCAGCCATCGCTACTGCTATTTTAGTTAATTTCATGGTCTTTATTGTATTAGAGTTCATTAATTAGGTTATCTAGTTCGCTAGTTTCCGCTTCAATTTCTTTAGCAGTTTGATCTAATTCATTCGCGATAGAATCCATTTTAGCATTTTCTGCAGCCTCAACAGCAGAAGTTGTTTCAGTTTCATCCGCTTTTGGAGCGCTACAACTGATGAATGTGGCAGCTAATATACCTGCAAGGAAGATGGTCTTTTTCATTTAATTCGGTTTTTGGTAATCTATTTGTTTAATTATAAATACCCTGCGAAAATATAAAAAAAACCCCTTCTACAAAATTGGTTGAATTATAGAAAAGGGGAGTGTAGTTGTGTGTTAAATATCTGATTAAAAGAATACTAATCCATTATTTTTTAATAATTCAAGCGGTTTGGAGTACCAAAATAATTCAAAGTTTTCGAAATGCTGTAGGTATTCTTCTTTGAGTGACTGATATGTACAGTTAAATTGATTGGATAGCTGTAATCGTAGCAACAGCTGATGCATCCATTCTCCAAGTTCTGGCTCAAAGTCAACAGTGAAAGTGGCAGTAGTTTCATGAAATGTTAGCGATAGTATTTGTCGTTCTTTGCCCTTTTTTCTGTGACTAATCAGTTGAGCGGTAGGGACATTTCCTAGCCAATATACTTTTGCAGTTGGTTTTACTTCCCAATTACCAGAAGCGTTTAAAGCGTTTGCAATGTAGTTTTTGGATATAGTAGCAGGTGGGATTTTAAAATCAAACCATTCATCTAATGAAAGCTCAAAACCTACATCGTGCATGTAATTGTACAATGACTTTTTTAATCCATCACTAAATTTAGAATGGTCAATTCCTGTTTGGTCAGTAAATTCCACATCATTATTGGCAAAGGTTATTTCCCTTAAGTGAGGTGTAATACCATATTTTTCAGGGTTTAATCCAATGGGACTGTGTGCTGTCAATGCAAATTGATGCCAGAATCCTGATTTCAGTACCCCTGCTTCAAAAAGCTGACGCACCATTTCTAAACTATTTACAGTTTCTTGGATGGTTTGGGTTGGATAACCATACATCAAGTATGCATGCACCATAATACCGGCATCTGTCAAGTTTTTGGTCACCTGGGCCACTTGTTCTACCGTAACTCCTTTTTCAATTAATTTCAATAAGCGATCTGAGGCTACCTCTAAGCCACCTGAAACAGCTATACAACCTGATTTATTGAGCAAATAACAAAGGGAAGAGGTAAAACTCTTTTCAAATCGGATATTTGCCCACCAAGTGACCACTAATTTCCGCCTAAGCAGTTCTAGCGCAATCTCCCTCATCAATGCTGGAGGTGCAGCTTCATCTACGAAGTGAAATCCGCGTTCCCCTGTTGTTTCAATGAGCAACTCCATGCGATCCACCAGTAATTTTGCAGTGACTGGTTCATACAGCTTAATGTAATCGAGGCTAACATCACAGAAGGAACACTTTCCCCAATAACAACCGTGCGCCATGGTTAATTTATTCCATCGTCCGTCACTCCACAAACTATGCATTGGATTTGCGATTTCAATCACTGAAATGTATTGATCCAATTCTAAGTCTGAATAGTCAGGTGTACCTATTTGCTTTTGCTTGTAATCTTTAAGTGTTGAATTGTCACAGTAGGTTACTTCATTATTTTTTTTAAAGTAGGTACGCTTAAATTCTACTTCCTTTTTCGTTGACGATACGATGTGTTTGTAGAGTAATTCAATAGGCAGCTCACCATCATCTAGGGTGATGTAATCAAAATAATCAAAAACACGTACATCGGTTAAACTCCTCAGCTCTGTATTTGGAAATCCACCACCCATAGCTATTTTTATAGCCGGATGATGCTTTTTTAAAAATTGTGCACATCGAAATGCACTAAATAAATTCCCGGGAAAGGGTACAGAAAAACACACCATCTTTGGTTGTATTTCCTCGATTCGCTCCGAAAGGATAGAAAGCGTGATATCGTCAATGATTGAATTTGGTAAATGAAGGTTTTCATGTAATTCATCAAATGAATTTGCACTTCTGCCTAATCGTTCTGCATATCTGCTAAATCCAAAGTTTTCATCAATGCAAGCAACGATAAAATCAGACAAATCCTCTAGATAAAGCGTTGCTAAGTGTTTTGCTTGGTCTTGCATACCCATTTCACCAAAAGCGTAAACTAAGTCGTCTGCAGAAGCTAAACGACTCGCGACAGGCAAAAAATTACCACTACAGATTAGTCGAGCTAGGTTAGGTTGATGGCCTTTAAGAAATTCGAGCACTGCATCTACAGTAGAAACATAAGCTGCCTTCATTCCTATGATTCGCTTAATATTTTGATCTAATTCATGCGCAGCTTCATCAATTGAGTCAAATAACTGAGATAGTTGTTTGCTGCTAAACAATTCGTTGATCACTTCAATGCCCAAATCCGCTTGGAAAGAAGAGATTTTTTTTGTGTTTAAAAATCCTTTAAGATAAGCAGTGGCCGGGTAGGGCGTGTTTAATTGTGTAAAGGGTGGTGTGATGAGCAGTATTTCCTTCAATCAGTGATTATTTGTAGATAAAAAAGTGGCAATGAAAATGAATAAAATCCATGTAAAATTAAGGAATAATAACGCTTTAGATATTTTAATCGAGTTTAAAAACCAACTGATAAACCAATCCTTCATTTTCTAGAATTGAAATCTCACCATTTAACTGCTCAGTAAACACAGTGATTAACTCACTTCCCATATGCGATGGGTTCATTAGCTCTTTTGCCATATGAGAACACCCTTTGCCATCGTCTCCGACAATAAATTTATAATGGTTTTCACCAATGGATTCCAACTTTAAAAAAATTGTACCTCTAACAGTTTCTGTAAATCCATGCTTTAAAGAGTTTGTAACAATCTCATTTACTATTAAGCCCAAAGGCATAGCAAACTTCATGTTCATATCAATATCAGGAACATCAAATTCCAAATTGATCTTTTTTTGTCTCTCTGTAATGCCAATTATATTTGAAACAATACTTTTTAGAAAAAATGAAAGTTTGACCACTTTAAAGTCACCATTTAAGTAGATGGACTCATGCAGTGTTGCAATTGCTCGAATTCTACTTTGGCAATCTGAAATGATACTTTTCAGTTCTACATTCTCACTTTTATTGGCTTGAAGCCCAAGCACACTGTTTACAATTTGGAAATTATTTTTCACACGGTGATGCGTTTCTTGTAGTAACGATCTGCGAATTTCATTTTCTTTTAGTACTCCAATTTGTTGCTCTAAAATTAATTTTAAACGCTCACTATTGTTTAGCTCTATACTTAGATAGATAAGGTGTGTGAAAGATAACAGAATAAAGATATTCGTGCTTAAAGCAATTCCAAAATCAATATTTACTCCTATAGCATCAAAAATGTAAAGAAGTAAATAGCTAACTAGAATTGGAACTATGATTACAATGGGACAGAATTTCCAAAAAACTTTACTGCCCAACGATTTAAAATTCATAATACGTTTAAAGCTAACTGATGGCTTTCGAAACATTAAAATAATGGAAAACGATAGGAATAACAAAGTGGTAGGCAAGGACATTGTTTGAATAAATAGCGCCTTATTTTCTACAGGAATAAATAAAAAGAAGGAGACTAAAGATATAAGAGCAATTATTAGAACAGAAAAAACGAGGACATAGTACACCTTACTCAATTGTTTGTTTGGATACTTTGTACTTATAATATTTCCTGCAGCAGTCAGTAGAAAAGAAATTGAAGTGGCAGGAGACATTCTACCAGATATAATATGTGAAATTTGGTCTTGAACGAAGAGGTTATCAATAGAAAAGTTAAAAGGAAAGTAATATTCAAGGAAAGAAAACAATGCGATGGCAAAGATAAAAAGTTGAAAAATTGAGTTTACCCATTTATAAGCCGGATTATTTAGATGGGATATAATGAGAGAAGTTGACAGGAATAAACCGAGTAAAGCGGTATTAAATTTAATGGTTGCACTTCCTGGAAGCACACTAACTAGTATTGGTATGTTTAAAACCCACCCTAAAATTGCAATACCTGATATTATAAAACAAGAAATAAGTAAGTATTTCTCTATTTTAGAAATGGCCGTTTTACCCATAATTAGAGTTTTAATTATCAACTTGTAATTTCTTAAAGTTAATGAATTTATCTCGAACTATTAGGTTGATTATTTGTTAATTATTTAATATAGAGAATAATATATTGCAGAGAACCAATGCTACACTACTTTTGTAGAAGTTGAAACTAGTCGATTTAGTTCTTTTAATTCTTCCGGAGTTAGTTCTCGGTATTTGCCCACAGGCATGTCCAAGTGAACATTCATAATTCGTGTTCTCTTTAATTTAACTACTTTGTAATCAAGATATTCGCACATGCGTCTAATTTGTCGATTAAGCCCTTGGGTAAGAATAATTTTAAATTCATACTCACTCACTTTTTCTACGTGGCATTTTCGCGTTATCGTATCTAAAATGGGAACACCATTTGCCATTTTTCGAATAAAGAATGGATTTATTGGTCGATCTACAGTCACTAAATACTCTTTTTCGTGATTGTTTCTTGCTCGTAATATTTTGTTGACGATGTCTCCATCGTTGGTTAGGAAGATTAGTCCTTCGCTTGGTTTATCTAGTCGTCCAATAGGGAAAACTCGCTTTGGGTAGTTGATAAAGTCAATAATGTTGTCTTTTTCTACTCCTGTATCGGTCGTGCAAACGATTCCAACAGGTTTATTAAGTGCTAGGTATACAAAGTCTTCGTTTTTTGGAGAAACATTAGAACCATCGACGCAAACTTCATCACCAGGAGTAACCTTAGTGCCCATCTCAGGCACTTTTCCATTAATGGTCACACGACCTTCTTCTATTAGTTTGTCAGCTGCTCGTCGAGAGCAATAGCCAACTTCGCTTAAGTATTTATTAATTCGTGTGAGTTGTTGTTCCATTTCTCTTATCGCTTATTCTAATTGCAAAGAACGGCAAAATTGGCCTAAGCCGCCATTTCTTGACCAATTTCGATCAGTTTTCTAATCGTCTTCCAGTTGCGACTGGTGGCCATTACACCTAGCTTTTTTTCAATCAACCCATTGGTCAGTTTAGAAGTACCTGCGCTAGTAGCATAGCATAAATAGACGAATGCTCCTTCTATGATGTATTCATCAGCTCCAATGTTGAATGTAGCTAACTTTTGCAATGACGCTTCAGTGGGGACCGAGGATAAGAAGGTTCCGTACTTTTTTGAAATTTCTATTTCTTTAAGGTGATAGGGATTGTTTTGCTCGATATGAATCAATTCATTTAATGTAATAACAATGCAAGGAACGTCAAGGTTAAACGTTGATGTTATAGCATTGGCAATGACTTTTTCTATCTGGTTAGAATCTTCAATAGCCGACTGAAAGACAACATTTCCACTCTGAATATAAGTCGTAACGTGACTTAGTCCGATTTTTTCTAACACGGGTTTGAGTTCTTTCATCAGTAATCGATTTTTTCCTCCAACATTAATTCCACGAAGCAATACAATATAAGTTACCATAATTATTGAGGGGTATTAATCCAAGTGATTAAATCAGCTACATCTACAATGCTCCAAGAGTGTGGATGTCTTCTGCCATCTACTCTAAAGCCTTTGTTTTGTGTTTCTATTAGCTCAAGGGACTTAAAGGAATCGAATTGATTTTTTTTTAAAACTTGGAGTGCATAAGAATTTGTTTGATTGAAATCTGCTAGACGGTTTTCTTTCCACCATGCGCTATCAGGTTCGGTATAGAATCGAACTTTTATTTTCTTTAGTTGATTGATATTATCGTAACTATTCAACTCATTTACGATAGGAGAGAATTCCGTAAACGTTTCTGCTACTACTGGGTTATCTCCTGATAGGCTATCTAAAATACTGATTAATAGCTCTGATTCCTGCACAGAAGGTGCAGAAAAATTGCGGTCAATGTTTAATAAAGAGGATTGATAAATATTCCATAAATCGATGGGTGGATCTACTGCAAAAACACCTGAAGGTAAAAAGGTATTCTGCTTTTCGATCAAATAATTAGAAAGTAATAAGGCTACATTTCCACCGCCTGAATAGCCACCAAGATAAATTTCCTCTGTTGGTAATTGGTAATAATTGATAATTTCATTCATATATATTCTCAACGCTTCTGATTCATTGGTATCTAATGAAAGGTGAAGGTTATAGTTTAGTAAAACAACTGAAACTCCATGTTCGTATGCGCTGTCAAGTAAATCAAACTCCATTTTGGTATGCGCCAGATCGCACGTAAAACAAGGAAATACGAAAAGAGTAACAGCTTGTTCTTTGGCATAGTGGATCTCGAATTCTTCTGTACTTACCACATTGTTTTGTTCTACTGATTCGTTTTTAGTCTTTTCAGGCGAGTTACAAGCCATTAAAAAGAAGACGACTAACCCTAAAAGTAAATACTTCATGTGTTTTTTATTGCGAAGGTAAGGATAGGTATACGTATTTCAATTTTTGTTCGTTTACCTTTGAGTTGTGGTTTGCAACAGCCAATGGGAAGTCCTATTTTTGGCGGAAGCTTTAAAATTTTATTCACTTGTCGCAGCAGCCGATTCACGTATTATTTCTACCCAAATGGTATCCCAATAAATTGGATCCTTTTGATGGTAATTTTGTAGAAAATCATGCGCATGCTGTTAAAAAGTACGCCAAGGTGTCAGTGATTTTTGTGCATTCAGAAGAAAGAGAAAACAATGATTTTGCACTTTCACAGATGGCGAATAATGGGATAACCGAGATTCATGTTTTCTTCAAAAAGTCGAATTTAGGAATCAGTTTCCTAAATAAATTTCAAACAGCTTTCCGATATTTTAATGCACAACTTATCGCTTACAAGCAATTATTAAAAACTTCCAGACAGCCCGACGTTTCTCATATTCACGTAATGACAAGATCTTCGTTATTAGGTTTGTATCTTATGGTATTTAAACGAATACCTTATGTAATTACAGAGCATTGGTCAGGGTATTTACCGATAAACGGAGGCTATAAAGGTTGGCTTAAAAAAAGAGGTACTGAACTTGTAGTAAAATCAGCTAGTGGAATTTCTGCAGTTTCAAAGCAATTAGAAAATGCCATGTGCACTCATGGGTTAAAAGGCGATTATCAAATTATACCCAATGTCGTAGATACCGAATTATTTCGACCGTTTGAAACAGATAATTCGGTTATTCAAATTCTTTTTGTCGGAAACCTACTGCAATCACCAAAGCGGATTTTCGATATCATCGAATCCATGAATTTTTTAAAGCAACAAGAAGTCGCATTTCACCTTTCTATTTACGGTGATGGTAAAGATGGGCAAAGTTGCAAAGAGTTGATTGTAGAATTAGGTCTAGAACGGGAGGTAAGCTTAATGGGCACGCTTCCAAGAAAGGGCATAGCTGAAGTAATGGGAAGTTCAGATTTCTTGATTTTATTTAGTGAGTTTGAAAACCAACCCTGTGTGCTCAACGAGGCCATGTCTTGTGGTCTGCCTGTGATTGCACCTGATATAGCTGGAATAGCAGAACGATTAACTCCTGATGTAGGTATAATGATTCCGACAGGTGATATGTCAGCTTTTCAGCAAGCGCTTTTAGAAATGTGTCAAACGTTTAAGGACTATAAAACCGAATGGGTTAGGGAGCGAGCTGTTGACCAATTTAGTGAAGAAGTAATTGGTCAACAATTTATGAATCTCTACCAAACTGCCTTAAAATCATGAGGGCAGGGCAACATACTTTCCGATTTGGAATAATGATGGATCAGTTGCAATTAAAAAATTGGCAAATTAAATCCATTGAGCGTTTATTGGAAGTAGAGGGGAATGAGTTGGTGGTAATTTTCTTGCCACAACTATCTAAAAGTTATGATGCTAGTGAGTTACCCATTGGTTTTCGATTTTTAGAGCGCCAATTACGGCAACTCCCTTTATTGCAAACCACTTCGATCAAAGAAAGGTTTCAAGCTGTGCCTAAAGTGCAACTAAACGTCAATAAAAAAGGCTTTTCTAACTACATAGATGATCAAGGTTTAGAACAAATTGAATCCTACCAATTGGATGCTATTCTTCGGTTTGGTTTTGGTATAATTAGGGGTAAAGTGCTCGACATTCCTACTTATGGTATTTGGTCTTTTCATCATGGAAATCCAGAACACTTTAGAGGAGGACCACCTGCTTTTTGGGAGTTTTTGCAAGAACAACCTACTAATGGGCTTATTTTACAGCGATTGACGAATGAATTAGATGCAGGGATTATATTGCGGCAAGCAACTATAAAACGAGTAAGCCATGCCTACGTAGAGCATCATGAACGTTTATTTTCAGTCGGAATTGACTTTCCTAGATGGGTTGCTGATGCGATTAAAAATAAGCAACCAAATCTATTTGAAAATAAAATCACTAAAAAGGGGCCGATTTATAAAGTACCTTCCAATTGGATGGTGATGACGTTTTATTGGAAACTGCTCAAAGCAAAAATAGCATTTCATTATCAGCAACTGTTTCGATTTGAGATTTGGAACATTGGAGTAGCTCCAAAAGATGACCTTTCGGCAATAAAATGGGCGCCACAATTGAGTAAATCTACCTATCAGGCAGATCCGTTTATGGATAATGAAGGTAATGTCTATTTTGAATTATATGATTATCGCGATGGAAAGGGCAGTATAGCAGCTAGAACCTTTAAAAATAATGCTTGGGGGGATTTTAAAACCATCTTATCAACGGATATTCATTACTCATATCCGTTTGTAGTTTCAAATAATGAGAAACAGTATATAATGCCTGAACAGTTTGAAGCAAATGAAGTGGCACTTTATGCATTGGGTCAGAATGGTGTTAGCAATAAAGCGCACATGCTTCAGGGAGATTGGGTAGATACAACTGTTTATGAGCAAGATGGACTATTTTGGCTATTCTGCTCGCCACAGCAGCACTCGAATGAGGAATTGCATTTGTTTTATGCGGATTCTCTCACCGGAAATTACCAACCACATCCATTAAATCCAATTATGGTTGATATTTCAGGATCTCGTCCCGGCGGTAAGTTATATATCGATGAGCAAGGTCGATTAATTCGTCCAAGTCAGAATTCTACCCACACTTATGGAGGTTCTATTACTTTAAATCACATTACCGTGCTATCAACCACTAATTACCGAGAAGAAAGAGTAGGAGCAGTTCAACCTGAAAAGGATAGCTGCTACAATAAAGCACTTCACACCTTTAGTATTGAAGGAAATAATGCAATTATCGATGGAAAAACGTATCGGTTCGTTTGGGTAGCATTTCTAAGAGAACTAAAACGTAAAATCAGTAGGTTCTTCTAGCTCTTTTTAACGAATGCCGCTACAATTGTTTGTATGTAGTTGCATTCTGCGCTTCTAGGAACATTCTAATTTCATGACAGGCCTGCCTTTTCATTACTTTTTGGCAGCGCAAAAAGTGATTAGAAAATACTCCGAGAATTTTATTATTAGCGTATCAATTCTAAAATAAATGAAGAGTTCACACCCATGTGAACACTCTGCAAGAACCTGTAGGTTGATTTAGAAGATAAGTATTAGAGATACCGAGATACTTCTAATGAGCCAAAATCTAACCTCTTTGTCAAAATATAAGTAACCCAGCTGACCATCCTGACTCGCTGCAGTAATAGAACTCAAGCTAGTTATAGCTTCAAAATAAATTAGTGCAAATTCCAATTCACCGTAAAGGAGCTGCCCTTTTTAATTAATTAAAAGGCTAGCTCTTTTTAACGAATGCCGCTACAATCAAAGAAGTGATGATTCCCATAATTGGGGCACCCATCGTAGCTTGTAAAATATAGCTTTTAAGGTTAAAGTAAGCTGCTGCATCTGCTTCCGTCATTAAACCTTGCTCAATGCTGTATGCAGATACATTTGCGAAATAATCAGGAGTGATAAAAGTAGAAATCAAAAATTGAGAAGCTGGCGTAATAACCGTCACTACAGCGGTAATTACAAGTCCTGATACCAACCCTTGGTTGTAGGTCATTTTTCCTTTGTAAAATGATTCTCTTTTATCCCTAAGGGCAAAGAAATAAATCAAAATAGCAGGTATGGCAACGAGGTTGGTATAAACTGCATGCTGATCGATATACACATCATGCAATCCAACTAACTTTTCCATTATCATCCAAAGGAGCATCATTATAATGAAGAAAAATGCCCACTTTAACTCAACTGTTCTATTTCTTAAAATCATTTATTCCGAAAGTTTGACTTGTACAAATGTATAAACTCTTTTCCGGACATTTTTCGAGTCAACTCACCAATTAATTCAAAAGGCAGATCATTTACTTTCTTAAATCGAATGCAGCTTTTACCCATATCAAGTTTGGTTTTACAATACTTTGGGTATTCGCTTACAAACCAACTCATCAGTTTTTCTTCCATATAAATACCGCTATGGTAAAGTGCTATGAAGTTTTTCTGAGAAGCAATGTGAATAAACGGTAATGGCAATTCAGGTTTGACATGATAACCATCGGGATATACACTATGGGGTATGACATAACCAATCATTGCATAATTGATGCATTCTTCTACTTCTGAAGTAAGGTTGGATTTAATCACGTCGCGCAGTTGCTGCATTGCCGCTTGGCGTTCTGTAGGAATTTTTGAGATATACTCTTCTGGAGAATCGGCTGCTATCTGCATGGTTAGTTTTGTTATTCTAAGTAATTAACTTTTATTGTGTGCAAACTGAAAAATACACTTTATCTCCCGTTAACCTTTCATTTTTAAAAGGCATTAACACTAAATAATGACTCGAGATATCAATTACTTTATAAACAACATAATTATCTTTATTGCTATTTGGTGTTAAGTAGAGCAGGCGTGATTTGGGACGAGTAGAGTACTTTCCGATTTCTACTTTGCCTTTGATCTCATACGTAACCTCTTTGTTATCGTACGCCATTATTTTAAATGTTTCATCAAACGCGACACTTTCTCCTTGTTTGTTTATAAAACCATCAATCTCCCAACAGTTACTTAGGTGATTTTTTAAATCATCTTCGAATGATTTTGCCTCTTCTACTTCATATGCTTGAACTTGATTATTGATGCTTTGTATGATTCTCTTTTTTTCCAATAGCCTCAAAGAAGTAGGCTCAAAAGCCAATCCTCTATTTATGCTAGCGTTAACCTTTCCGTAGTTCCTCTTATTGTAATAATAATCAGCTAATGATAAGTACATGCCGGCCAAGTAGTCCGCATTGTATTTTATTTTTGGATTGCGTTTTAATTGGTCTTCATAGGCACTCAATTGGTCTAAACAATTATTGAATTTACCATAATTAAAACATTCTATAATTACCCTCATTCTGCAATAGTTATAGTACTCCTGAATGGTCGGGTTATTTTCTAAAACCTCAAAAATTGCCATGTACTTTTCCAACGAATCTATATTTTCTTTGTGGTTTTTATCATCTGCCATATGCTTTATGGCCACATTATATATGGATTCTTTGATTTCTAGGTTTTCAGGGTTGGCATCATGTGACATTTTTAATTGCTGAAGGGCTTCAGGATACTTACGCTGAACTTCATACGTATAAGCAAGTCGGCTTCTGAAATTAAATTCAAAGTCATTAATGTTCTTAGTCGTGTCAATGGCTGATTTAAACTGCTCGTAATAATTCTGGTATGCTTCAATGTCAGGATGAACAACCATCAATTCATTTCCTACAAAGTTAAAGTGGGCCAATCCTAAAGCTGCAAACTGAGAACCTTCTTCATTTATGTTTAGAAATTTCGCTAAATACCTCGGATTAAACTCTTTATTAGACTCTATTTTGATTAACACATTCAACAGCGAATAGTTATACATGAATTGAATAGTAGATGAAGACGGGTAAACTTGAAAGGCTTTATCAATATAATACGCACCTTCAAAGTACTTTTCTTCATTGTAATTTTCTACGCCTTTGTTGTAATAGAGAAGAGCTGCTAGTTGAGTGCTGTTGATTACTTTATTCTGATCATAATATTGGTCGAATAGCTTTTCGATTGGATTGTTTTCATACTCTTCCTCAGAAATTAGTTTGTTCGATTTTAAGTAGATCACATATTCCTTCTGTGTTTTGTAATCAAAAGTAACTGTCCCTTGATTTGGTAAGGTCGATTCCATCAATATTTTTTCTCCTTTTGGATCAGCAATTAAATAGACATGGGTTGGTGTTTCTCTGATTTCATAATCAATTTCAAATTCATTTAAAATAAGTGCATACAATGCAGTGGCTGATACACAGTTATACTCACCTTTTGTAAACAAAGAATTGAAGTCAGCATCAATGACGTACTTCTTAAGTTTTGCATCATGGATTTCTGAAAAAATCGTTTTGATCTGTTTTTTCCTACTCTTTGTTTTTAGTTTTTCAGGGTTTAGACTGTTATACAGTTTGTTGATTTGTTCTGGAATTTCAACGTCATTACCCTCCTTATAGTCGAGAGCAATCATTATCGATAGTGGATCAACCGAAATGGAGTCGGCAATATTTGTAAATAATTGCGATTCGTAATTGGATTTAAATTGAGTGCTATCTTGACTGTAACCGTTTATTAGAAAAGCAAAAAGGAGTAGGAATAGAGGTGCGGTAAGTTTGTACATGAATGCTGTTTTTAAGGCTTCCAAAATACCAACAATCAATGGTTAAAACAATACTATTGTATCGAATTGGGGAAATCCCTTGTGAATGTTTAAAATTCAATATTTCCTTACTTTTTTTTCCTAAAATAGCCATTTAAATCAGTAACCATGGCCTCTATCACCGTTTTCATGTTTTGTGAAGTGGCTTCAGCCATTCTAGTAGAATAGATTTTTAATAAGTCTTTTCTATCATCATAGAAATGATCGATGAACGCTACTTTTTTATTCGATTCAAACGTTTCTTCTTTAATGACCGCACCATTTTTCTTTAATTGATAAGTTGCTGTGAGTTCAGCAAAAGCAGGCCCTGTAGTTCCTCTATACGAAAATAAATAGGCATAAGTATAACCCACATCGGTGTAGGGTCCATAAGCTTCAATTTTTTTAATTTCTATGGATAGTTCATAATCAGCATTAAGGCTATCCAATTGATAAACTCCCGATCTTCTTGATTCTGCTTTTAAATAGTGGTTAAACGAACGTTCTACAGGCGTATAATAACTGGAAATACCCTGATAACACATTTTCTTTGATTTCCAGATATTCACTATTCCCAAAGGAATAATCCAACCACTTTTCTTGGTTACAGAAGTTTTCTTTCGCACCGACTGATCGAAGATTATTGCATCAACTTTAAGGAAAAGGGGTAGTTTGTTCGGATTTATTTCACTGTCAGGGATGTAGTTAATTATTGGCCGATAATAGCCAAATGAACGTTCTATTTTTTTGGTAGAAATACAGCTTGACGTTAGTAAAGCTATTACGATGATAAGAAGTAGATTAATTCTGGAAATACGCATTATATCGAAGAGTTAGGGATTGTTTGCTGCCTCTCAGCAGTATGTTTGATGGCTGCATTTCGCTCCAACAGAAAATTAGTCATGTACTTTTTTAGAATCAGCCCGTTTGCAAGTTTTCCTAAGATGCCTAAAGGGGACTCAAAGTAAAATTTATCAGTCATGGTCGTGATACCATTTTCAAATAAAAATAGATGCTCATGGCGAATGGACTTGAACGCACCTTTTACCATTTCATCTACAAAATACGATGGGGAATCCATTGCTGTAATTATGGTGGTTAGTTGTTGCCTAACACCAAAATGAACG
Organism: uncultured Acidiluteibacter sp.; assembly: GCA_965660325.1. Classification (GTDB taxonomy): domain Bacteria; phylum Bacteroidota; class Bacteroidia; order Flavobacteriales_E; family Vicingaceae; genus Acidiluteibacter. The sequence continues at coordinate 25,618 of CBFHZL010000003.1, read as the reverse complement.
GCCGACCAGGTCACGGTTTCATTTAGTGCTATTAATCCACTCGTTCTTCCGGCGATGGCTTTTTCTCTGCTCTTAGAAGCAGATTCTTGATGAAAATCGATGCTTCGAGATAAATCGAAAACAAGTTGCACCGGTGCTTTTATAGAAGTAGTTAAGTGGATTAGTGGCATCTTATGGATTTAACGTTTACCGAATAATTAATTTATGGGTAAACCTACTCGCCTTAAGAATGTAAATACCGGCTCCTGAGCTATTTAAATCTATTTCGATATTCTGACCAATAAGTTGTTGAATGTGAATGAGCTTACCGTGAGCGTTGTAAACAAAAAGAGCATCATTGAGATAAGTAGAAGCACTGATTTTAACTATTCCGTTATAGTTTGATACTTGAATCTGGTTGGCTGCTTTGTTCTCCAAATTGGTAACCAAATAGGGAGTGCAGTAGCTTGTATCTATGCAGCTACCTTTGGTTAATTCTACTGCATATACGCCATTTGGAGGAGGGGAGAAAAATTGTGTGTTTGCATTAGGGATAGGAGAGAAGTTGTTTCTGCAATTTAACCATTGATAGTTTACGCTGCTCTGTGACGAGATAAGCAGGTTGCCGCTAACAATCACATTCCTATTTATTGTATCAGGGTTTATTAGCACAATAGAATCAATAAGAATGCAGTTTTGAGCATCTGTAACCGTTAAGCTATAAGAACCTGCAGTTAAATTAGAAATAGCGGTACTGTTTGACTGATTACTCCACTGATAGGTATATGGACTATTTCCACCACTTATTGAGGCTGATAAACTGCCATCAGCAGCATTTGGGCAACTCTCTAAGGTTCGACTAAAATTGATAGTTAATGGTATTGGTTGTGAGATGATTATGGTATTTAAAGTACTGATACAGCTGTTGCTATCTGTAACAGTAACCGAATAGTTCCCGGCACCAAGATTGGTTCTGTTAGAATCGATTGAATTGTCAGACCATAAATAGCTAAAAGGAGGGGTTCCATTTGACACATTAAGATCAATTTCACCATCATTAATTCCAAAACATTTTAGCTGTTGTATTCTGCTAACAGCTACATTTATTGTTGGAGGCGTAACAAGTGCTGCTGTCGAGCTAGTTGTTTGGTTTAGGGCATCACTTACTGTGACCGTGTAGTTTCCTGAATTCAGACCTGCTAGTTGATTGGAGGTAGAGGAAGTACTCCACAAAAAAGAGTAAGGAGGGTAGCCTCCTGAGGCAGTAGCCATAATGGAGCCATCATACCCACATAGGCCTGCATTCGTAGTGGTTGTAACAGTAAGAGATGGTCTATTTGAAAAATAGAGCCTAATCACTGGTCTACCGAGATAAGCGTTGGTAGCCGTTACGTTACTGCAGCTTACGTTTGCAGCATCAATACCTGAAATGCATGAGCCGTAAGAGGTAAATGAAGCATTAACAGCGGGTCCACTACTTGGATTGGTAGAAGATGGTCGTGTACATATATTAAAAAGTAAATTATCAGTGCCATTCCATACAAAAGGTAGGTTTAAGGATTGCTTATTCCATCCTGACGAAATGGTTAGATTAAAAGCCGTAAATGACGAACCTGTTCCGTTGAGCGGCTCAAATCCACCGCTGCTGCTATTGCTTAAAGATGTTGCTGTGGTCGAATGAATTGTTCCTCTGGCTGTTCCTCCTACGCTATTAAATGTACTCGATGGTGTTCGGTAAAATGCGATAGAGTCAATGACTCCCGCAGTAGCTCCCGCTGTAATCAAATCACTTGCGCGGTAAAGATATTGAGTTCTAATCCTAGAAGCATTAAATATGTAAAATGGCGAAATTTCCCAAACTCCAGGTGATCCAATACCGCCAATAGTAACGACTTGAGAGTAGGAAGCTAGGCTGCTGAAAAAGAAGCCCATTAGCAAAATCAGCCATTTTGGTGAACAAGTATATCTACGACTGACTTTCATAAATAATAATGGGTTGTGATAAGAAAAAGTACTGTCGGTAAAGTTACTATTTTAGGGATGATTCATTACGGTGCAGCAAATCAACAGATTTAGTCGTTATGCAGCTACTCTCGGCTTGCGAAGCTGATTAAAATGTCCGTTTTTTTCCTCGAAAAAATCCACCAACTCCAAGGGTTATCATGTGAACATCTCCATCAAGCCCGTTAAACGATTGTTCAAATTGTGGCATTGAATAACGATAATGCAACTGTAAATAGGTGGCTGTTTCTGAATACCTGTTCTCGTTAGTAACAATTTTGTAATCAATTCCGAGGCCGACGAAGTAGGTGAGTTTGGCCCTGAATTTAACATCGTCGTAGCGTTCTTGATCAGATAAGTTTCCTTGAGATGGAACAATAGATGTGGTGCCTAGTCCTACAGAAGGTAGAATACTAATTTTTTTATTCGCAGCAAAAAGGTAGCCTAATGAAGTTTCAAATTGCGTTATATTAGAGCTGTGATCTTTTTCCCAAATGGTATCATTTTTTCGAAAGTCTTCAGTCGGTGAGCTAATTCCTAAATGCACCTTTAAGTTAAAAACCACATTTTTGTAAGCAGTTCCTGCCCCAAATCCCAAAGCAAAGCCATTCTTAAATAGTGTACCCAAACTATCTGTGCTGCCGTGAAACCCTAATCCTAGATCATAATGAAACCGCCAATTAGAAGTTTCGTACCGCTCTACAATGTATCGTCTTACGTAATGATTGTATTTGCTATGCCGGTATTTAAATAAGAATTGGTCTGCTCTTCTGTTTGCTTCTTCCGTGAAGTTTTGGTCGCGGTCAGTTAGCAAGGTATATGTTAATAAGTTCAGAAAATCTTTTTCCTCCGGTACCAAGGTCGGATCACTCATAATTCTCGTCTGAATACTATTTTTTTCCCTCAATAGATGGTCCCTCAGTTTAACAGATAATAAGTCGTAGTTTCTTATTCTGCGATCAATAGCGTTGTTTTGATATCTGCTCAATTTTGGATCCCACTGAATAAAAGTGGAGTCTGTACTAATCGTGTAAAAATTGCCAAGTGAAAGGTTAATTAACGTCTGTTCATATGAAGATAGTGTTTCTCGGTTGTTTAAGGAGTCGCCAATATTGTTCAAGAGGTTAACAAGTTGTTGCACCTTATTATCATCGCCTTCAATCAGTTTGACTATCAATAAGTCCCTAGATTTTAAAATAACTTCATCTATGGTGATATGTTGCTTCACTTCATTAAGAAGCGCATCATCCTGTGCATGAAGCGTTGCCGGGAGCAACCATGTGATTAGGGTGAAAATGGCAATTAGGTACTTCATTTATTGACAGTTTTTTGGTTTGTGGGATCATTGGTTAAACCACTAATTAAGTATCTCATGACCTCAAAAAGATTCTAATTAAAAGTATAGCTAAAATTAAGGTCGATAGAAATGAGCCCATTGTCCAGCGTTACTTGAGTTGGATAATTATTACCCCTGCTGTATGGAGTAAAAAATATTCCACCCATAAATGCTGATAAAGAAGGTGTGTCGTAATCGTAAAAATTAATGGCGACCAATGTTTTTACGCGTGAAATTTCAATAGGAGTAGCAAGATTTATGACCACAGGAACACGATCGATATTGCTGTATGCAGGGTCGTTCATCCATAATTGAGGGGAACCTGCTTGCGTTATGGTAATGCGCAAATCGGGAGCACTTCCAGGTAAACTGCCACCATCCCAACTATTGCCAGAGCTTCTTACCAAAGGAAATCGATTTACCACCATTGAAGTAATGAAAACAGACTTTGGAACCGGAGGGTCAGTAAAGGTTAATGAAGGCTCTTGGCTATCTATGCATGTTCCATCTAGGCAGTATTGCCCTTCTATACAGTTTACATCATAACAAGGGTTCAAGTCTGCTTCTCCACAGCCTGTGCAGCACAACAAAACTGCAATTAAAGTGTTATATAAATACGTCTTTGACATGGCTTAGGATTAAGGGATATAATTAAAAACAGAAGGAAGGGATTCTAACTGCGTATTATCATCGTACAAAGTAATCTCAAACGTTTCTTCCAGACCACAGGGAACTATAATTTTGAGGTCACTGGTAAAAGCTTTATTGACTTTTCTCGCCTGAGATGGAGCGGTTTTTATTACAAAGTGAGAGTAGTTAAGCGTAGGAGGGATATTTCCTAGATTCACTCTTAAGTCTATTTCAATGGTTTCGCAGCCAAGTTGGCGAACATTGTAGACTTCTACGTAGTCCACCACTTCTAAATCGTATGGATTATCTAAAAATACATCTTCAAGAAGGTTTTCTTCCTCGCAAGAGATGAAAAAAGTTAGGAGCAAAAAATAGCATAATCGTTTCATCTAATCGAGTTTTAGAGTAAGTGAAAATCCTGTAGTTTCAGGAGATGTGTAAGGCACAAAGTGTAGGTTACTCAATAGACGTTCCTCTTTGTAGGTCGGCTTCTTTAGTCGAGTAGAATACTTCCAACCAACATAAGTCATAACTACAGCTGCTGCAGAAGAAATGACCAATCGATTTCTATTTTGAGTGATGTAATCCGTAGCGTCATTGTAGTTTCGTTTGTACTGGTTGAATGTCCCTTTGTGGTAATTGATGTCTGCTGGGTAAATCGATTGATCGTAATTTGTTTTTGCTTCAATTGCTAAACGTTCAAAGTTAGCGGCATCATCTGAATAACTATTTATATTTGATAGGTAGTTGTTTGCTAATACAAGATAGATAGCCGGAGTTGCGTATCGCAGCAGAATTCTTTTTAAATAGTAATCCACTTTTTTGGCCCGATAGGTCTTGTATTCATCGGTATACTCAAGTTTAAAAGAAAGCGAGATAATAGAGCCGGGTTTTACTTTCACTGTTTTTGTCATCAGTTTTCTCTTGGGAGCCCACCCAACTACTTTGTAAATACCCGTGTCTAGCGTGTAGAACTTATTAAAATCTAATTTAGCCTTATCAAGTTTAATGATGGTGCTGTCGTGGCCAGAAAAAACCCTTAACTCACCAGTGCTTTGGGCATATGCAGTGTGATTTAAGCTAAGTGCTAACAGTAGCAGTAGAAATAAACGGTTCATAAATGTATCTGTATTAGGAAGGTTTTATAACCTTTTCGTTGTCAAACGTATCCATAAATACATTTAGAATCAATCAAAATAGTAGGCTGAGATTAAAATAGTTGGCTTAGAGCTAATAATTACTAATGATTTTTGATAAGGTAGTGCAGCTATTTATATAATCTTACCTAAATACTTCATCATTTAACGTGTTGCATCACATTTACTTATCCTCCAATTCAATTACCTGCAAGTCGGTGATATTCCCTTTGTTTAAAGTAAATCGAACCAATGTGAGTACTTTATGAAAGCCGTGCTTGCCCGCTGCTCCAGGATTGATATGAAGAAGCTGTAATTTAGGATCATTCACCACTTTTAGTATGTGTGAATGTCCGCAGATAAATAATTTTGGCGGATTGTCATTGATTTCTTTTCGGATGGCCTGATTGTACCTTCCTGGATAACCGCCGATGTGGGTTAGCCAAACATCAACACCCTCACAAATAAATCGATTGTGCAGATGGTATACCTTTCTGATGTCATTCCCATCAATATTTCCATAAACAGCACGGACTGGCTTAAATTCTTCAAGCTCTTCCATAACCTCCATTGTGCCTATATCTCCAGCATGCCAAATCTCGTCACATTCCTCAAAATGTTTAAAAGTGGCAGGGTGCAAATACCCATGTGTATCTGATAATAATCCAATTCTTTTCACCACTCGAAGTTATTTAAAAAAAAGGGCATAGCAAAAACCGTATAATTTGTTCATTTTTGTGGACTATGTTACATGAAATTGACGCCGGAGAATATAACATAATTGTGGGTGATACCACCTTGTTATCTCATTTTAGTGAACAATTAGAGCAGCATTACAGCCATTCCCAAAAAGTGATTATTGCTGATACTAATACGCTAAAGAATTGTTTGCCGATCTTAGTTCAAGAAGTGCCTGCTCTATCCGATGTAGAAGTTATTGAAGTCGATCCTGGAGAAGGAAGCAAAGATTTATCGATTTGTTCGGCCATTTGGGAAACTTTGACAGAACTGACTTTTTCTAGAAATGACTTGATCATTAACCTAGGTGGTGGAGTTGTAACGGATTTGGGAGGCTTTGTTGCAGCTGTTTACAAACGTGGAATTGATTTTATTCAACTACCGACCAGTTTATTGGCTCAAGTAGATGCAAGTGTAGGAGGGAAGACGGGTGTCGACTTTATGGGCTATAAAAACCAATTGGGATCATTTCAAAACCCTAAGGCGGTTTACATCAATATCGATTTCTTGAGAACGTTAGAAAAGAAACAAATGGTATCAGGAATGGCTGAAGTATTTAAGCATGGTTTAATTGCCGACAAGGCTTACTTTGAGGCCGTAAACGCCACTTTAACAAATGTTGATTTCCAAACGATTGTAGCTACCAGTATTCGCATAAAAAATGATGTAGTTCAGTCAGATCCTTTTGAGAAAGGCAACCGGAAACTGCTCAATTTTGGTCATACTGTAGGCCATGCTATCGAGAGTTATTTTTTGAATACTCCCAATCAATTACTTCATGGAGAAGCCATCGCTGTGGGTATGTTGGTAGAAGGAGAGCTTGCCGTATTAAAAGGCATGTTAACCATTCAAGACTTAACAGAGATATACGATAGCTTTCAGCCGTTTTTTCCATTGAAGTCAATTGGAAATAAAACGATTAAACCGCTGATTAAATTAATGTATCAAGACAAAAAAAATAATGGAGGAGAAATTAATTGTACTCTTTTATCCGCCATTGGCCAAGGGGTTATCAATCAAACAGTAACTCCTGAACAATTGACCAAAGCAGTAGAACAATACGACAATAGAATTGCTATATGAACCTAAAAATTAGCCATCCAACCAAGTTTTTATTTGGTAAAGTAGATTTACCTCCCTCTAAAAGCATTAGTAACCGTTTGTTGATTATTCAACAGTTGTGCGAGCAATCGTTTGAAATTATCAACCGAAGTAATGCACGAGATACAGAATTACTTGCGGGTATATTAGAGCAAGATCGAAATGTAGTAGATGCGGAAGATGCGGGTACCACCTTTCGTTTCTTAACCGCTTTTTATTCTACTCGAGAAGGAGAGAAAATTCTTACAGGCAGCGATCGCATGAAAGAGCGCCCAATTAAAGTGCTTGTTGATGCTTTGAAAGAACTAGGAGCAGACATCTCTTACATGAACAAGGAAGGTTATCCGCCAATTGCAATTAGAGGTAAGAAATTGAAAGGTGGTGAAATTAGCATTGATGGAAGCATTAGCAGCCAGTACATTTCTGCTTTATTGTTGATTGCACCAAGCCTTGAATTGGGACTTACGTTGCACCTTAAGGGAAAAGTTGCCTCAAAGCCCTACATCCATATGACATTAGAGTTGATGAAACGAATGGGAATAAGTTATTTGTGGAAGGGAGACGTTATCACGGTGCCTTCTCAAAAATATAAACCACTTAGTATTATTGTCGAGCCAGATTGGAGCGCTGCTTCTTACTTTTTCCAAATGGCAGCATTAGCCTCTTCAAGCGAATTAACCTTAAATGGTCTTAACAAAGAAAGCATTCAAGGCGATAGTGTTGTTTCCAATCTATTTGAACAGTTTGGAGTTAAGGTTTCTTACTTAAAGAAAGGAATTAAGCTTCGAAAGGAGATTCCAGATAATCCTTACCAACAGTTTGACTATAACTTTTTCGATTGTCCTGACTTGGCACAAACCTTTGTACCAATTGTTGCATATGAAGGATTACCTGCTATTTTTTCAGGAATAAAAAGTCTGAAAATTAAAGAAACGGACAGGGTAGAGGCACTGAAAACTGAAATCGCCAAGTTCGGAATCGATTTATTACCTTTTGACGAAGATGCTTTCGAATTAAAACCTCAAGAGTTTAAGCCTGCCACAAACGCAATCGAAACCTACAAAGATCATCGAATGGCAATGTCATTCGCAGGATTAGCTTTAAAGCAAGACGCTTTAATCATAAAGGATGCAGAGGTAGTAAAGAAATCTTTCCCCCACTTTTGGGAAGCTCTGGATAAGATCGGATTTAAAGTAGAAGAAGTTTAAAAAAGTAGCTGCTTAATAAGCAGCTACTTTTTCGTCTTCAAATTCGTTGGTGTAATCCTTAATCACGTTGTAAATACTATCGCGCTCTACTGGCGTTCTATTTACTTGTTTTACCAATTTCACTAACTGCTCAGTAGTCATAGCTGGGTTTTGTTCCTCAGCGCCTGCCATGGAGTATATTTTAGTGGTATCATCTATGGTACCATCAATATCGTTTACACCATAGCTCAATGAAATTTGCGCCGTATCTCTTCCAATCATTGGCCAATAGGCCTTTAAGTGCGGGAAATTATCCATAAAAATACGTGCTATCGCATAATTTCTTAAATCTTCGATAACAGAAACTTCGTCAACATGGCTCATTTGATTGTTTCCATTGCGATACTTTAATGGTATAAAAGTGTTGAATCCACCGGTCTTATCCTGAAGCGTTCGTAAACGATTCATATGGTCAACACGATCTTCAAAGCTTTCTACATGCCCATATAACATAGTAGCATTAGATGGCATTCCAATTTCGTGCGCTGCTTGATGTATTTCTAACCACTGATCAGAAGAACATTTGTCATTACATATTTCTTCGCGAACTGCTTCAGCAAATATTTCAGCACCACCACCTGGAAGTGAGTTTTGGCCATGATCTTTTAAGATTTGTAATCCTTCTTTATAGCTCACTTTTGCTTTTCTGCACATGTATTCTAACTCTACGGCAGTAAAAGCTTTTACATGAATATCAGGGCGAATTTCTTTTATTTTTTTAATCAAGTTGGCAAAGTAATGTAAGCCCATTTTTGGATGAACACCACCTACAATATGCACCTCAGTAACCGCTGTGCCTTCATAGCTTTTAACCTTTTCGATAATTTGCTCTTCGCTTAATTCCCAAGCATCGTAATCTGTTTTTTCACGAATAAGCTTAGAGTATGCACAAAATTTGCAATCAAAAACGCAAATGTTGGTGGGTTCTACATGAAAATTTTTGTTGAAATAGGTAAAATCTCCATGCTTCTTTTCTCTAATATAATTGGCCAAGGCTCCTACAAATGTGAGCTCGCCTTTTTTGTATAGTATCACACCTTCGTCAAATGTGATTCGCTCACCGTTTATTACCTTTCGTGCAATACTTTTTAAATCCTCTGAGATATCAGATTTTAAAAGTAAATTGATATTTTCTAAACTCATATATCTTGTATGTTTTGTATCTTTCTAATAATTGGTCTTTATGAACTTCTGAGTAAATCGTTGTCCTTCTGAGTGCACATTCAAAAAGTATACACCTGGAACAAGCTTTCCTACGTTTATTAACAATTGGGAATCGCTTATAGTTCTGGCATCTTCTTGCTTTTGTCCCATTAAATTTACGACTTCATAATCATACGTGTTGCTTGATTCATTTACGATGGTAAGCGTTTGATTTACAACCGTCGGTGAGATCGTAAAATTAGTTCTTAGTGAACTCTTTTTAAGTCCTACTGTACTGCATCCACCTGAGGTTAATAAACCGGGACGAAACAGTTGAATAGCTGCAAGCATGCGGTTTTTCTGACCAAGAGTAAAGGCGTTCATGCAACGATCATCGGAGTAATCCATGTAGTTCATAAACATATCTCCTCCGTTATTGCAAGAAGGGGATGGGTGGGATAAGCAACCATAGTTTTCTTCGAATTGCGTCGGCGTATCGTTAACAAAATCAGTACTAAAACAACCTCCAAACCCTGAGCCCCAGAGGTGCTCCAAATTAAACCAATGACCAATTTCATGTGTAGCTGTTCTTCCTTTATTGTATGGAGCTTGAGCAGTGCCAATAGTTCCAAAATAGCGAGGATCGATCACCAATCCATCATAGCTTGGCAAAGCGGTATTGGGCGCATAAGCAAAACCTAAATAAAGTGCTCCCAAGTCACAAACCCAAATATTTAAGTAGCGATCACGGTCCCAAATATCCTTGCCTCCTTGAGATGTTTGGTAATAACGGTTGGTGTTTCCGATTTCAGAAACGGTTGTAGAAGTTCGAGTAATTCCGGTCGTAGGATTTCCGTTTGGATCTACAGAAGCTAAACAGAATTCAATTTCTGTATCCACTCCTGAAAAAACGCTCGGCGTATTGATGGCATCTGTATTTAAACGACGGTAATCCTCATTTAAGGCAGTGATTTGAGAATTAATCTGTGCTGCCGAAACATTCTGATTACTTGTTCTGTAAACAACGTGTACCACAACAGGTATGGTGATAACAGCTCGTGATTTATTGCTGTGGTCAAAAGCTGCAATTTGTTTGTTTTGCTCATCAATTATTTGTGTTATTTCAGGATTTTCGAGTATGCGCTCCTGTAGTTTTTGATCTTTCCCGCAACGCTCTGCCTGGCCAAATGAGGACAAATTAAATGAGAGTGCAGCGATTAAAAAAAATGTTAAATTTTTCATTTTATGATAGTTTGGGCAACCATTTTAGTTGTTATAACGTCTAAAGAGTAGGTTAATATTAGTTAGTTTTCTATTTCCCATTTTTTAAAAGCCTTCGAAATTCCCATCGAGGGCTTTTTTATGCCTGACAAAATTTACAATATTTCGCCTCTTTCCGGTGCTCAAAAACATCTTTTTCGAGCATGTCTGTAAAAATACGACTTAATAATTCTTCCACTGCTTCGATTCGATTATCAATTGAAAACTTTTTATCAAAATGCAGTGTACTTAGTCCGCTTTTTATCTTTCGGAATGATAAGATTCCGGCTTCAGGAAGTTCGGATAACCCATTCGCCTTGGCATAGCAATAAGCATAAATAAGTAATTGAATGGCTTGTCCTGAGGCTGCCAAATCCATTTCTTCAATCGATTTTGAGAGCTTTAGTTTACTATCATTGACTATACCTGTCTTATAATCGATTACCCGTAGCTCATTGTTTACTTGGTCAATACGGTCAACTTTTCCTTTTAGTTTAACTGTTATTTGCTCCCCCTTGTAATCGAACGTAAAGTTCTCTGCCAAGTTATCTTCTAGTTGAATAATTCGCAACTCATTACCCTCCAATAGTTTTGCTTCCTCTTCAAAAAATGCATCGAGGTACGATTGCGCTACTGTATAAATCAAGTAGTTTTTACCTACACTTAGCGCTTTACTGCCATATTGATCTGTAAATGCTTTTTCACAAAACTCTTTTGCTGTTTTCTTCAATGAAGAAACATGTTCTTTAGGTACTGTTTTGCCAATGTGTGGGGTGTAAGCATGCTCTAAGGCATCATGGATAATACTACCGAAAGAACTTGCTGCAATATTTTCTTCAACCTCTTGTGGCTCTTTTAACCCAAGCACATACTTATAATAATAATCGAGTGGACAGCTAATGTAGGTATTGATTGCAGAGGGAGAGATGCCTCGATTAAAGTGTTTTCGAACGGCATGATCAATTAGATCAGTACGTTTAATTGAAATATCCAACTCTTTCTCAGTTGGCAGCGGTGTTTGTACTACCTTTTCTTCTATTTCTATGCTTGAGTTGTAATTGGGCAACTCATTGACTAATTGTTCTATGAACCTGCTCCGTTCTCCGCCACCCATCTTATCTGAAGAAGAGTTGTAAACCAGTGTTACTTGCTCAGCTCGTTGAATCAATCGATAAAAGTGGTAGGCATAAATGGCATCTTTTTCTTTGTGTGTAGGTAAGTTAAATTGACTCTTAATATCATAAGGAATAAAGGAGTTTTGTGACTTTCCTGAGGGGAGTACTCCTTCATTTACCGTTAACAAAATCAGATTTTTAAAATCAATAGTTCTCGTCTCCAATACTCCAAGCAATTGCAAACCGCTAAGTGGTTCACCGAAAAATGGAATGGTAGCTTGCCGGCATAGCTGTTTGAAAATGGTATAAAAAGTCGATAGTTTTTCAATGTTGTTAAATCGACTTTGTAATTCAGCAATTTGGTTAACTATTTTTGCCAAATGGAACAAGTATTCTATCGCAAGTTTATCGTTTGCTGTTTTCTTTCTATCGCTGTAGCTATTCTTCGCAGTCTCAATAATAGATAGCAGCTTTTTAATCAAAAAGTTAACGGATAACTCCTCTGCTTGTTTTATACCAATAGTTGACATCAATGGTATGTAATTAACCATCTCTTCTACAGAAAGGTAAATGAGGTTATTGTCTTCTATTTTAGTTTTAGCTGCTGCAATAGCAGATTTCGTAAAATCAGCTGAAATAGAGGAGAGGAAAGGATGCTCCAATAAGTTGATCACATCTTTATAGTAAAATCCAATACTACCTCGCTGTTCACTATGCAGTTCCGCTTTCTGATGCAAATGAATGTAGCGCTCAAAAAAAGTATAAATTGGACTGTTGCTAATTGGATATCCCATGGTAATATTCACCTTATCTACTTCATCGGGTAATGATTGTAGAACAGGAAGTAAGAGATTTTCATCAGCTAAAACAACGGCTGTATCGCGGTAGTCATTTTTATTATTGGCTTCTTTTAAGAGTCTGCCGGCCAATTTTGCTTGCCCAACATTCTTAGGAACTGCGTAGATTGTAATTTTCTTAGTGGATTTAAAATGCTGCGATAGATCCTTGAATGAAGATTCAAAATGAGGCTTATTCTTTAGCTGCCGCATGAATAAACCGGCTTCATGCAGTTCATCCTTTACATAATATTCATCTGCATCGAAAAGCATGGTTGCTTTTTTTGCCAATACAAACCGCTCCATAATTAGTTGCTCAGCAGCAGTAAGCGCATTAAATCCTGCAAAATAAATATGATGATATGGAGTTCGTTGGATTCGCTCATCTGTTAGTTCTTCTGCGGCTTTCCGATAGGAAAGTCCGGAGTAGGCTAGTTGCTGTTTTTCTAAATGATCCCGAAAGGCGTGGTAAAGGGATTCCTTCTGTCTCCAAAAGGATAAATAGTTTTGTTGAACTTCGGTGATTTCATTTAATTCTAAGTTCCAGACCTCTAGAGCTCTTGCTTCATTGACGTATTCGAATAATTTTTTAGGATCAATGAGGTATCGATCTATTTCATTAAAATCTTGTAAAAGGGTGCTTCCCCATTGGATAAACTGATCAAAACTATTTTGCTCTTCTGCAGGCACCACTTGCTTGTAGATTTCATAAAACTCAAAGAGCAACTGCACATTATCCAATACATTACAACCGGATAAATCTTCTAAAAACTCTTCAGCACTGATTATTTTTGGAGCCCATATAGGCCCATCGATGAGCGATCCAAAGTGTTTTTTTAGGAATAGTGCCGCACGGCGGTTCGGTAAAATAATTACAGAATTTTCGAGCTCATCTTGTTGCTCATTCAATACCCGTTGAGCGGTTTTAAAAAGGAAATCGTGCATACAGTAAAACTACTCAATTGCCATTTTAAAACCAACGCCATGGATGTTGATAATCTCTATTTTAGGATCCTTTTTTAAAAACTTTCTAATTTTTGAAATATACACATCCATACTTCTGCCGCTAAAATAATCACTTACTCCCCAAACTTCCATTAGGGCTTCATCACGACTTAATACATCATTGATATTTAAACATAACAAATGCAGTAAATCGGCCTCCTTTTTTGTGAGTTTTTGCCTTACACCATCAAGTTCTAAAAATTGATTATTTACATGAAAGATGTAATTGCCAATATGATGAATTTTTGGCTCTTCTGACTTAATTTTTCTGCGCTGGACGGATCTACTTAGAATATTTTGTATCCTTAAAAGTAGTTCATCAAAGTCGAATGGTTTTGTAACGTAATCATCGGCACCAAGCTTTAACCCTTTTATTTTATCTACTTTTTGTGATCGCGCAGACACAAACAAGATAGGAATTCGCTCATCTTTTTCTTTTATAATTTTACCCACGGTGAAACCATCCATTTTTGGCAGCATAATGTCAAGTAAACAAAGGTCTACGTGGTCAGTTTGGATGGTTTTAATCGCCTCTTCGCCGTCTATGCACAACTTTACAAAATATCCTGCATCCTCTAATTTATCTTTGGTGACGAATCCTAAGTTTTCATCATCTTCCAATAGTAAGATAGTCGCTTTGTATTGTTTCATAGATGGTTCTTCTTTATTGTTTAAAGGGAAAAAAGAGGGAAAAAATGGATCCATGTGGCGAATTGTTTTTTAGTTTGATAAATCCGTTGTGCAATTTTATCATGGTCAATGAGTAATTAAGGCCTAAACCAAAACCTTTCACATCGTGTAAATCTCCATCTGTAACGCGATAAAACTTATCAAATATATGTTTTTGATCTTTTTCGGCTATACCAATACCATTATCTTTAAAATGAAGCGTTATTCCTTGTGCATTAGTCTCGGTTTCAATTGTGATAACAGGATTGTCAGTTGTATACTTTATTGCATTGTCAATGAGGTTAAAAAATACATTTCCAATGTGGAATTGATCACCATTGATATGTCCGATTTCAGCGTTAAAATGAGTATTGATTTTACCGTTACGCTTGCTCAAAATAACTTCAAAACTATTAATGGTGCTAATTAATAATTCATGCACATCAAAGGTGGTTTTTTCTAAGCTAATCGAACTGCTCTCAATAGAAGCCAATTGTAATACTTTTTCGACCTGAGACTTTAGTCGATTATTTTCTTCCTTAATTATTCGAGCATAGGTTTTTAATCGTTCAGGGTTTTGAAGAATAGAGTCACTGCCTAAAACATCTATGCTCAACGAAATGGTAGAGATGGGTGTTTTTAGCTCATGCGTCATGTTATTGATGAAGTCAGTTTTAATTTCATCAATTCGTTTTTGCTTGAGAATTATCCAGATGGTGTAACTAAAGAATAACAGTACTATTAAGATAAAAGCAGAAGAAAATATCCAAAAATCCATTGCACTAATAATGTACGACGATTTTTCAGGAAAAAATACACCAAAGTAATGCGTGCTCTCAGTCCAACGTTCATTTTTTGAAGCAAAATTGATAAACGACTTATCATCCTTTTTTAGGGGTACATTTTTACCAAATACAATAGAATCTGTGAAACAGTCATAAATAACAAACTCAAAGTCTGTTTTTATGTTTCTATTTTCAAACTCCTTAGAAAGAATATTTTCCAACAAGAATGGCTGCAGTGTGTCGTTAGTACTAACAATGTAAAAGTTAGAGCTGATTTGCTGAACAGGAGCGTACAGATCAGAAGTATCTTTGTTAACTTTTTGAACGGTTCTAGCCACATTGCTAAGTGCTACGAATACACGCTCGTCAAACTGCTTAGATTCAAGGTTAAACGCTTTGTTTACCCAGAAAAGTTGAAATCCACCGATACCCAATAAACTAATTGCGGCAAAAAGAATGACTAATCGAATGGTTTTTTGACTCATAAGAGTGTAAATTTAACCTCAAAATTAAGGGTAATTTATTCCTTAACTTATTTTTAACGTTTATGCCCGAAGCACTTGACTTTCCTCAGTATAGGAAGTATAAAAATGGTAAATCGCTATTTAAAATCATATCCGATGATGAATTTACTGAAATTCAAATAATTGGTAGTCATTTTATCTGTTATACCATGAAGGCTAAAATACTACCTGATCGCAATTTTATTGCAGATATGCTGCATGATTATCAGGCCAACTGGGAGGTCGCAACGGCAGAAGAATATGATTTATTTGCACAGAAAGTAAATGAGCAAACAATAAAATGAACCCTTCCACGTATATAGCTTAAATAAACTAAGATGAAGCACCGGATCCAGTTACTATTTTTCTTATTCATCCCATCTTTTATATTCGCCCAAAATGGGGGAACAGATACATATGAGTTTCTTGATTTGCCATACAGCGCAAGAGTTTTAGCGCTTGGGAGTACCGCCATTGCGATAAAGGATAATGACCCAAATCTTGGATTGGTTAATCCAGCGCTTTTGAACGAGAAAATGGATAATCAAGTAACCTTAAATTATACGAGCTACCTTGCAGATATCAATTATGGGTATACTTCATTCACAAAGCACTATGATTCAATTGGTACTTTTAATGTAGGGTTGAAGTACGTTAATTATGGAGAATTTATAGAGCGTGATGCAGGTGGCAATCGATTAGGAACGTTTAATGCAGGGGAGTACGCCATTGTTATGGGTTATGGACGCGAATTAAAACACAACTTTAGCATCGGTGCAAATTTTAAAACCATTATCTCTTCTTTGTACGATTATCAGTCATTTGGTGTAGCATTCGACTTTGGTACGACATACTATCTAGAAGAGAAGGGCTTTACCGCAAGTTTAGTAGTAAAAAATATTGGAGCACAATTGACCACATATACTGAAGATAATAGAGAAGATATCCCTTTTGAAATTCAAGCAGGCATCTCAAAACGATTAAAAAATGTACCACTTCGTTTCTCACTTACTGCACACAGTTTGGAAACACCTGATTTAACGTATGAAAAGCAAATTAAAAATGAAGGTGGATTATTGGGAGAGACTGATGCTAATGATAATCAAGATGGTTTTTTTGAGAACATGGCTCGGCATGCTGTTGTAGGTGTTGAGTTTTTGCCTTCAGAAAACTTTCATATCCGCTTAGGATATAATTATCAACGAAGAAGAGAGTTATTGGTAGAAGAAAAAACTGGTCTTGTGGGTATGAGCTTTGGATTTGGTATGCGTATTTCCAAATTTCATATCAGTTATGGACACGCCTCATACCACCAAGCAGGAGGAACCAATACATTTTCTGTGGTGACCCGCATCTCAGATTTTTACAATTAGTGTAATTTAGCCGCATGTCTAAAATTGTGATTGCCATCGATGGCTATTCTTCCTGCGGAAAAAGTACACTTGCCAAAACACTCGCTAAAAAACTCTCTTATGCTTTTATCGATACTGGCGCAATGTATCGAGCGGTAACGCTATATTTTATGCGAAAAGGGTTTGTCAATTTCAGTGAAATGACTGATCTTCAAATTGAGCAATTACTAAGCGAAATCACTATTGATTTTAGGCACAATTCTGAGAAGGGTTTTTCGGATACTTACTTAAATGGGGAATACGTAGAAGATGAAATCCGCAGTAAACTTGTTTCAAACGCTGTAAGCGGGTTAAGTCAATTAAAGGCCGTTCGTACTCAAATGGTCGGTTTACAACAGCAATTAGGGGAGAAAAAAGGAGTGGTGATGGATGGCCGCGACATCGGCACAGTTGTTTTTCCTGATGCAGAATTAAAGTTGTTTATGACCGCTGATCCTGCTATCAGAGCAGAAAGAAGGTATCAAGAATTACAGTCTAATGGAGTTGAAATGACACTTGAAGAAGTAGCGCAAAATCTCGCAGAACGAGACTACAATGATACCCATCGAAAAGAGAACCCGCTAATGCAGGCAGAAGATGCCATCGTTATTGACAATACAAATCTTTCGCGTAAAGAGCAGCTTAAACTTGCTTTAGATTTAGTGCATGAGCGATTAAATTAAGCCATCTCATCAAGCACCTGATCCATTGTTTTGCTGCCTGGGAAATAATCAATTAATTTACTGATTACTTTATCAATCATTGTATCGGGGCAAGAAGCACCACTAGTAAGAATGATCTTTGTTGGATTGTTTTTGTTTAAAAACCCCGTAGTTTCTAGTAGCTCTTGTCGTTGGTAATTAAAGTGATGAATAGTCTGATCGTCTTTTATTTCATCTGCTGATGAAATAAAAAAAGTGGGTAGTTTCTCTTCACATAAATCAACAATGTGCGAGGTGTTGGAGCTATTATATCCACCAACCACAATTGCGATATCTGCCGTCTCTTTTAATAAACCATAGGTGGCCTGCTGATTGTCATTGGTCGCATAACACAATGTGTCTCTAGTGTCCGCAAAGTGATTTTTGATGTCAGTTTTACCATACTTTTCCAACATCACCGATTTAAAGTAGTCTGCAATGGCTTGAGTTTCGCTAGCGAGCATGGTCGTTTGATTTACAACACCTACTCTTGATAAGTGCCTTTCGATATCAAAACCCTCCGAATATCGTCCTTTAAATTTTTCAAAAAATATAGACTGGTCAATTTTTCCGAGAATTATATCTCCAATTGTTCTAGCTTCATCGATATCTTTTAAAACAATAGAAGGTGCAGAGGCATTACTGTGCGAAAATGTGGCCCTAGTTTCTTCATGCTTATGCTTTCCATGTATAAGCACTGTATAGTTGTCCTTTCCTAATTTATCCGACTGTTTCCATACCTTATTTACAAATGGGCAAGTGGTGTTGTACTGTTGTGTTTCTATTTGTTTGTCGGCCAATAGTTTTTCAATTTCTAAAGTGGTACCAAATGCGGGTATTATAACAATATCATCACTTTTCAATTCTTCCCACTCGATAAAGTGGTTTCCTTCAGTATCCATAATAAAATCGATGCCTTTAGATTGCAAATCGGCATTTACAATAGGATTGTGGATCATTTGAGAAAGTAGCAAAATACGTTTACCAGGATTTTCTTCAACTGCCTTGTAAGCAATTTCAATGGCATTTTCTACACCATAGCAAAAACCAAAATGACGAGCAATGTAAAACTGAACAGGTCCAAAGTCCAAAAGTGTAGGCGTGAAGTCCTTCTTTCTCGGATCACTAATTTTACGAGCTTCTTTAATGGTTCCAATAAAGGAACTTCGGTAATAGGTAGGTATTTCGAACTGTTTCATACTGCATCTTTACACGTCAAAAGTAACAAAAAGGAGGGGAAGAAGTTCGTAGAGTAAACGTTAGATTGATTAAAAGTTTAGACACCAAAGAATCGAAATCTCATTTTAATATAAAGTAAAAAAGCGAACCCATTTAAGATTCGCTTTTCATTATTCTAAGTGGTATTATTTTGCTTTTTTGAGTCTTTTAGCTTCCTTCTTTTCTTTCGGAGTCATTGCAGGCTCTTTCTTTACATTCTTTTTTGAATCTTGACCTTTTGCCATTGCTTTACTTTTTAATGGTTTATTTATACCTGCCAAATATGAGCATAATTATCGGCAATTAAGATGAAAAAAAGATGGACGCTAAATAACAGTTCTTGATTAAAATCAACGCTTGAATTAAGCAGTTAACTCAGCTCGTTTCCCATCAATTTTATCACTTTCTAAGTACTCATCGTATGTCATCAGCATATCGATGGTTCCTTGCGGAGTAAGTTCTACTATTCGGTTGGCAACTGTTTGTGTAAACTCATGGTCATGAGAGGTGAACAAAACCGTACCTGGAAAATCCATTAGGGAGTTGTTTAAGGCTGTAATGGACTCTAAGTCTAAGTGATTTGTAGGTTCATCTAAGATTAATAGATTGGCACCTTGTAGCATCATGCGAGACAGCATACACCTCACTTTTTCTCCTCCTGAAAGTACGTTTACCTGCTTGAAGGATTCCTCCCCTGAAAACAACATTTTACCAAGAAAACCACGAATATAAACTTCATCTTTCTCTTCGGAATACTGTCTTAACCAATCGACTAAATTGTCTTTACCATCAAAAAATGAAGAATTATCATTTGGTAAATAAGCAGTAGTAATCGTCTGGCCAAATACAAATTCTCCGGAATCAGCTTTTTCTACACCATCAAGAATTTCAAACAGTTTAGTAACTGCTATTCCGTCATGGCTTAAAAACGCAATTTTATCACCTTTGGTTACATTTAAATTCAAGTCTTTAAACACATATTCACCATCTACTTTTTTAGAAAGGTTGGTGATGTTTAGTAGCTGATTTCCTGCATCCCTTTTTTGATCAAATATGATGGCAGGATACCTTCGTGTTGATGCTTGAATTTCGTCTACATTGATTTTATCCAACAACTTTTTTCTACTTGTTGCCTGTTTTGATTTAGATGCATTGGCACTAAATCGTGCAATAAAGTCCTGAAGTTCTTTCTTTTTCTCTTCCGCTTTTTTATTCTGGTTGGCTTTTTGTCTAGATGCCAATTGGCTAGTGTGGTACCAAAATGAGTAGTTTCCTGTAAACAAACTCACTTTTTTGAAATCAATATCGACAATATTGGTACAAACCGTATCCAAGAAGTGTCTATCGTGAGAAACCACAATCACCGTATTTTTAAAATCGAGTAAAAAGTCCTCTAACCAAGAAATGGTTTTAATATCCAAATCGTTGGTAGGCTCATCAAGAATCAGAATGTCAGGATTTCCAAATAAAGCCTGAGCTAATAAAACTCGCACCTTTTGATTACCTGATAAATCTTCCACATTTTTGAAGTGCTCAGATTCTTCTATTCCTAGACCGCTTAATAATGCTGCAGCATCACTCTCTGCATTCCATCCATCCATTTCTGCAAACTCAGCTTCTAACTCAGAAGCTTTAATTCCGTCTTCTTCGCTGAAATCAGGCTTAGCATATATGGCGTCTTTTTCTTGCATAATGTTCCACAGTGTTTTGTGTCCCATCATTACGGTGTGCAAAGCAGAGTAGGCATCAAAAGCATTGTGATTTTGACTCAACACGGCCATCCGTTTACCTGGTTCAATATGGATTCTACCAGAATTGGCATCCATTTCGCCGGCTAGGATTTTTAGAAAAGTAGACTTTCCTGCGCCATTGGCTCCAATAATGCCATAACAGTTGTTGCCTGTAAATTTGATGTTTACTTCATCAAATAAAATACGCTTACCAAATTGTAGTGAAATGTTTTGTGCTTCAATCATAATCTATGCTTTTGAGACCGCAAAATTACTGATAAAAACAGACAAATGATAGCATTAAGCTGATGGATCAATTAATCAATACAATAATGAGTTGATAGATCAATTTGGTAATAACTTAATGAATCAATATTCCAATTGAGAAAAAGAGTTATTACTATTCTACCTCTCCGGGAACTAAATAGATCGGAATCTTAGCATCTTTTATCAAGTCATCGGTAACACTGCCAATAAATATGGTGTGTAGCAAACCATGATTTTTGTTACCTAGAATCATCAGATCAATATTGAGTTTATCGACTTCTTCTAGAATCATTTGCTCCGTAGGGCCCTGAATGGTAAGGCCTTCTGCATCAATTTGGTGCTTTTTTAATAGGTTGGTTTGCTCTTGCAATGCGCTGTGCGACTCCCTGAGCTCATCTGCGCGCAGATCTCTGATATATTGAGGGCCTGCTTCATACCCTACGAAGTCAGGGTTGGGAGCAGCTACTTGAATCAGCCAGCATTTTGCACCAAAAGCTTTGGCAAATTTTGCTGTGGTTTCTAGCATTCGATTCATCAGATCACTGTTGTTAACTTCTATGGCTACTAATATGTTTTTCATCGTTTTCGTATTAATTTAGGGTAGTACATTTGCTTTATAAATTTAGTACAATTAATACACTTATACAATGAACTTCCACACACGAAAATGGGTAAAACCTGAAGATTTGAATCCAAATAATTCCCTCTTTGGAGGACGACTTTTACAATGGATTGACGAAGAAGCTGCTTTGTACACCATAGTGCAGCTTGAAAATCAGAAAATCGTTACCAAATTTATGTCAGAAATTAATTTTATTCAAGCTCCTAAACAAGGAGATATAATTGAAATTGGTATAGAACCCGTAAAGTTTGGAAAAACATCACTAACACTAAGATGTGAGGTCAGAAACCTAGAGACACGAGCCGAAATTATTTCTATATCTACCATTGTGATGGTTAATTTAGGCCCTGATGGGAAACCCAGCCCTCATGGTAAAACGAAAAAGGAATTCATAAAAGATCGATTAGACCAATAAAGTCCATCTGCTGCGTTCAGCAGATGGACTTTTATAAATTGATTTTGTTAAAACTTTGCCGCTAGGCCAATATTTAGAATAGCGATTCCATAGCCCAATTCGCCATAAGCGCCAATCTTTTCATTAAAATAGTAACGAGCGCCAACGTGAAAGCCATATGCTAGACCGCCAACGTCAGCGGCTTGTGGTGTAACAAATCCTCCACCTGCTCCAGAAACTTCTACTTCTGAGTTTGCAACATTGTACCCAAGTAATACTCCACCGTAAGCATCAATCTTATCGGTATTGTAAAAATTATAGCTTCCTCTAGCACCAAAAATCAAATAAGAGTATTTGAAGGTATACGTAGTTCCAAAGGTTGCTAACTCCTCTTTAGATCCTGCATACCCCAGAAATCCACCTGCGCTAATTTTATCTGAAAATCCATGCTCAAAAGAGGCTGATAGAGGAGGTAGCGTATTGTCTCCAGTGGTAAATGTAGAACCTAGTCCAATGCCGACATTTAACAAGTTATCACCTTCGTTGTACGTTTGTGCATAACTGTAAATCCCTATAAAGGATGCGATTGTAAAAAATAGTAACTTTTTCATTTTAATATAGTTTTGGTTAATTAGTTAATTGATTAGTTTAATTATTAATTGAGACAACTTTTGTGATTACTGATTCACTTACATAGTAAACGTTTTTGCTATTTTCATTACGTTGTCTAAAATGATAAGGAGCAACAATTGCAGCGGTAGTTCCTTCGGGTAAGTCTTTCATATCATCTACCGTAAATGTGTGTGAAGTAACATTTGATGCTGCAGTATGCGAAAGCTCACCGAGGATAAAAAGAACAGAATCTGAATTTGTAACCGAAGAAACTTGCAGTGTATAATTAGCCGATTTGCTTACTTCATCGCTGCTAGATATGGCTCCTACTGTTGGAAAATCTCTGTTGTAATTGTAAGAAAAGGCGCTAAAAGTATTACCTCCTTCAACTTCCCAATTGCAGCCATTGCTAAAGTCGATACCGCTCGGCGATAAAAAGCCTGGTGTATGAACATACGTACCTCCCTGTTGAGTTAGTGATTGATTATTGGCTTTTACTTCACCTACATTGACCAAATCTCCATTGTTGTAAAAGATACCAACAGCAGTTCCAACGGTTAAGTTGATACCTTGGGTAGAAGTGATGGAGTTAACACCTACCATAACAGCATCAGCTCCTGTAAAGGTTGGAGTGGTGCTAGCGCTGGTTGATTGAGAAGGAGATGGTGTTGGAGCTATGTCCTCTGTTTCTTCACAAGCGGTTAAACTTATTAATGCAATCATAGTCGCGGTAAATACTTTACTTTTCATTGTTTATGAGTTTAAATGATTAATGAAGCAAAGATGCAATCACATTAGAACGATTACTATACGTTATTTACCGTATTCTACTACGTTGTTTACTCTATATTTATATTAATATGATGCAGTTTTGTTGAAAAACTAATACACTTTCAAATCGATTACCTACAAAAGAGCATTAATTTTACGGCAGTTTTAACCAACCAATCATCAAAATGAAACATAAGTTCGTACTTGCAACCATCAGTATTTTTGCCTCCATATCCGTAATGGCTTGGGGCCAAATCGGACACCGAGTAGTAGGAAAAGTAGCAGAAAACTACCTTACACCTGAAGCAGAAAAGGCCATTAAAGCAATTTTGGGAAATGAAAGCCTTGCTGTGGCATCGACCTTTATGGATGAAGTAAAGAGCGATGATGCCTATGATCATACACATGCATGGCATTATACGACCATTCCTAATGGAGAAACTTATGCAACCTGTGAGAAAAGTGATAAAGGAGAAGTTGTAAAGGCGATTGAGGACATGAAAGCGATCATAACCAATACTGAATCAACCCTAGAAGAAAAACAAGTAGCACTTCGGTTTTTAGTGCACCTAGTGGGCGATATTCATCAGCCGCTGCATGTAGGAAATGGAAAAGATCGAGGTGGAAATGATTACAACATCAAATGGTTTTACTCCAACAGTAATCTACACCGCATATGGGACAGCCAGCTAATTGAACATAAAGAGTACAGCTATTCTGAATTGGTTGAAGTGATTGATTTTACTACGCCTGACCAAATTGACCTTTGGCAATCGAGTACTACAGCTGACTGGGCCAATGAAGCGGCAATGATTCGTGAACGCATTTATCCGGATAAAGGATTGGATAAAATTGGTTACGAGTATGCCTACGAACATTGGGATTTGATGCAAGAACAATTACTTAAGTCAGGCGTAAGGTTAGCAGGTGTTCTTAATGCGCTCTTTCAATAACAGTTAATACCTAATATTTCTTCAAAACGATTATTCCTATGGATCAGACTTCAAAAATTTCTTGCCCGAATTGTAAAACATCAATAGACGTAAACGAAATACTTTACCGACAACTAGAAGGGGATCTCAAACAAAAGTATAATGCTCAGCTGCAGGAGGCTGCAAAGCAACAAGCAAAGGAAGTCGCTTTATTAGCGGAAGAAAAAAAGCAGTTTGAAGAAGCAAAAAAGAAAGAGAATGAACTGTTTAAGGAACGATTAGCTGTCAAACTAAAAGAGGAAAAATCGTTGATGAATGAGCAACTGAAAAAGCAGTTGGCTGAGGAAAACAGCGAGTTAATGGCCGGTATTCAAAAAGAATTGCAAGAAAAGTCAGATAAGTTGAAGGAGTATAATCGCATGCAAGCGGATTTAGAACGATTGAAGCGAGAGAAAACAGAACTGAAAGAAGAAATAGAAATAGCTGCTGAGAAAAAGTTTAGTCAACAAATCCTTCAAGAAAAAGATAAAATTAAGCGTCAAGAAGAAGAGCGAATGGAGTTGGCGATGAAAGAATTGCAAAAGCAGTTGGCCGATCAAAAAAAGCTGACGGAAGAGATGAAACGCAAGCAGGAGCAAGGCTCTATGCAACTGCAAGGCGAAGTACAAGAATTGGCGATAGAGGAGTGGCTGGAGTCTACGTTTCCACTTGATACCATAGAAGAAATAAAGAAAGGTGCACGTGGAGCTGATTGCGTTCAAATCGTAAATACTAGAAGTAAGGCCAATTGCGGTAAAATATGCTATGAAAGCAAGCGCACTAAGGATTTTCAGCCGACTTGGATAGAAAAATTTAAAGCTGACATACGCGATAAGGGAGCTGATATCGGTGTGTTGGTAACGGAAGTAATGCCTGCTGATATGCCGCGATTAGGTATGAAAGATGGCATTTGGATCTGTACCTTTGAGGAGTTTAAAGGCTTGTCCAATGTGTTAAGAGAATCCATTATTCGACTAAGCGCTGCCGTGTCATCTCAAGAGAATAAAGGAGATAAAATGGGTATGCTGTATGACTTTTTGACGTCTAATGCGTTTAAATTACAAATTGAGGCCATTGTAGAGGGTTTTACAACCATGAAAAATGATCTTGATTCTGAGAAACGCTCGATGCAACGGATTTGGAAAAGCCGTGAGAAGCAGATAGAAAAAGTAGTGACCAACACTATTGACATGTATGGCAGCATAAAGGGGATAGCCGGAAATGCTATCGGTACTGTAAAAGCTTTAGAATTGCCAGGTTCTGATGAAGATGATGACCAAAGTACGTTGGAATTAGAGTAGTTTTAATCGTTGATACGCAATGAAATTTATAGTTAATGCGCGATAATAATGATCCTTGATACGGGATATTATTGCTCGTTGATTCGCGATATTATTGCTCGTTGATACGCGATGTTTTTGATCGTTGATTCGCGATGCATCGCGTATTAACGAGCA
>CBFHZL010000002.1:0-74069 GCA_965660325.1 uncultured Acidiluteibacter sp. | reverse complement strand
AACCATCACTATGGATTTTGAAGTTGTTGCTGAGTAATCACACCTCAATCATATTGAAAACCTCTTTCGTTTATTCGAAAGAGGTTTTTTTATTGCTGATACTATACGGTACTCGGGTTTATCTGATTTACTGGCGAGTCCAACTAAAACTTTCACCCTACCAAGAGAAGTCATACCAAGGCAGGTCTTTTGTCCTATTGAGCGAAGTCGAAACACGTCAAAAGACATCTAAATGCCAGTTAAGAATGGCACTTCTAAACCTTTGTCTTATCCATCGACTCCGCTCGGGATGACAAAGTATGAATGACTAAATTGACTCATTATTACATTGACCAATTGTTATATTAACTCATTGCTAAATTGGCAAATGAACTACTCATATCGCAACGACTCAATGGGATCTAGATCTGCTGCACGTTTAGCCGGATAAATTCCTGCAACTACACCAACGATTACGCAAAGTACGACTCCTAAAATCATCCAATCCCAAGGAATAATAAAGCCAGCGCCAACGAAGCTAGCTACTACGTTACCGATAATAATCCCTAATACAATACCAACGGCTCCTCCTATCTGGCAAACGATAATTGCTTCTACTAGGAACTGCATTAGAATAAACCGGCTACTTGCACCCAACGCTTTTCTAACGCCAATCTCCTTTGTGCGCTCTGTAACGGTAACCAGCATTATGTTCATCAACCCAATAGCTGCGCCTAGCAACGTAATAAATCCGATGATGTAAGCTGAAAAACTCACCATGGATAGGTTTTCAATTAGCAAACTCGCTACACTGTCTGATCGCGTAATTTCAAATGAGGCCTCTTCCTTTATAGGGTCTCCTCGCACAATTCGAAATGCGCCTTTTGCCTCTCCAATCGCCCCATCTAATTCATCAGGGGTTTCTACCATTACATTAATAAGGTAAGAGGTATTTGCTGATGAAAAGTATTGTCTGGCATTCTGCAAAGGAATGAGTGCATTTTTATCTGCACTAAAACCCATGCTACTGCCTTTCTCTTCTAGCACTCCTACAACACGATACTTGCTTGCACCGATGGAAATAATTTTATCTACAGCCGCTGTCTTGCTCCCAAAAAGTGTGGTTCGAATTTCGTGACCGATAATCACTACGTGTGCTCCTGAATTGACTTCTGTAGTAGAAAAATTTCGACCTTCTGCTACCTCATATCCTGAGGTAATGATGTAATCCTCATCACAACCAAAAACGAAAATATTGGGATTCGTTTTCTCTGATTTATATTTTAATGTAGCAGTTGCAGTTGCTCTAGAGCTAACTGATACCGTTGCAGGATAAGAAAACTGATCTTTAAAGTCTTGGGCATTCTCAAAATCAATGATCGGGTATACTTTTGCCTTTTTACCCCGACGCCCCATGCGTATATTACTACCCTCATTTTTAATAGAAAATGTATTGGACCCCATGCTACTAAAATTGCTACTAATGGATCCCTTTATGGCATCAATCGAAGTAAGGATACCAACCAAAGCGCAAATTCCAATAGCAATAATCAGCACCGTCAATACTGTTCGAAGCAGCTGATTTCTAACAGACTTAAACGACTCCTTGATGTTTTCTAATACAACGTCTTGCATGCCTAACGTAATTTGATAACAATATTACTAAATATGCCTGCCGATGCAGGATAAATTGTGAAGAACGGTTTTAAAAATGGTTGAAAATCGTTAAATTCGCAACCTTAATTTCAACTTTAATAACGCATTAACAGAAGAAACACATGGCTTTTGATATAGAAATGATCAAAGCGGTTTATGAGGTGATGGGAGAACGCATCGAGGCGGCTCGCAAAATTGTCAATAGACCGTTAACATTAAGTGAGAAAATTCTTTACAGTCACTTAGAGCAAGGAATTCCAACAGAAGAATTTCAACGAGGAAAATCATACGTTGATTTTAAACCAGATAGAGTTGCTATGCAAGATGCGACTGCTCAGATGGCTTTATTGCAGTTTATGCAAGCAGGAAAGAAAAAGGTTGCAGTACCTTCTACCGCTCATGCCGATCACTTAATTCAAGCGAAGATCGGAGCAGATAAAGATCTTCAAGAGTCGCTAAACAAAAACAACGAAGTATTCAACTTCTTGAGTTCTGTTTGTGAAAAATACGGTATTGGTTTCTGGAAACCAGGTTCAGGAATTATTCACCAGGTAGTATTAGAAAACTATGCCTTCCCGGGTGGAATGATGATTGGTACCGATTCACACACTGTAAATGCAGGCGGACTAGGAATGGTTGCAGTTGGTGTAGGTGGTGCTGATGCCGTTGATGTGATGGCAGGAATGCCTTGGGAATTAAAATTCCCAAAGTTGATTGGTGTAAAATTAACTGGAAGACTAAATGGTTGGACTTCTGCAAAAGATATTATTTTAAAAGTGGCCGGAATTTTAACGGTAAAAGGTGGAACCGGAGCAATTGTTGAATACTTTGGCGAAGGTGCAAAAAACCTTTCTTGTACTGGAAAAGGAACCATCTGTAACATGGGTGCTGAGATCGGTGCAACAACTTCTACCTTTGGATACGACGATTCTATGCGTCGTTACCTAAAAGCTACAGACAGAGCTGATGTAGTAGCCTTAGCTGATGAAGTAGCTGATCACTTAACTGGTGATGATGAAGTATATGCAAACCCAGAACAATACTTTGATCAAGTAATTGAAATTGATTTAGATAAATTGAGCCCGCATTTAAACGGTCCATTTACGCCTGACTTAGCAACGCCTGTTGCTGAAATGCGTGAAAAAGCCGCAAAAAATGATTGGCCTACAGATATTGAATGGGCATTAATTGGTTCATGTACCAACTCTTCTTACGAAGATTTAACCCGTGCAGCTTCTATCGTAGATGATGCATTTAATAAAGGAGTAAAGCCTGTTTCTAAATTAGGAATCAACCCTGGTTCTGAGCAAGTAAGATTTACTGCTGAACGAGATGGCTTACTAGATACCTTTAAAAAATTCCCTTCGGTAACCATATTTACCAACGCTTGTGGTCCGTGTATTGGACAGTGGGACAGAGCTGGTGCTGAAAAAGAAGAAAAGAACTCTATCGTTCACTCGTTTAACAGAAACTTCTCTAAAAGAGCAGATGGTAACCCAAACACACATGCCTTTGTAACCTCTCCTGAAATGGTAGCTGCTGTTGCGATTAGCGGTCGACTAGACTTTAATCCAATTACAGATACACTAACCAACGAAAAAGGCGAAGAAGTGAAATTAGCTGAGCCAAAAGGAATGGAACTTCCTGATCTAGGTTTTGCGGTAGAAGACAATGGATACCAAGCACCATCTGAAGATGGAAGTGCGGTAGAAATTAATGTTGCTCCTGATTCTAATCGTTTACAATTGTTAGAGCCATTTCCTGCTTGGGATGGCAAAAACATTACCGGTGCTAAATTATTAATCAAAGCATTTGGAAAATGTACCACTGACCACATTTCTATGGCAGGTCCATGGTTGAGATACAGAGGTCATTTAGATAATATTTCTGACAACTGCCTAATTGGTGCTGTAAATGCATTTGGAAAGGCAACTAACGAAGTTGTTAACCAGTTAACTGGCGAAAAAGGCGCAGTTCCTGCTACAGCTAGAGCTTACAAAGCAGAAGGCATTCCTTCTGTAGTAGTTGGAGATCACAACTATGGTGAAGGTTCATCTAGAGAGCATGCTGCAATGGAACCAAGACACTTAGGTGTAGTAGCTGTGATTGTAAAGTCATTCGCAAGAATCCATGAAACCAACTTGAAAAAGCAAGGTATGCTAGGATTAACGTTTGATAACGAAGCAGACTACGACAAGATACAAGAAGCAGATACGTTTAACTTTATTGATTTAGAAAACTTTGCTCCTGACAAGCAACTAACACTTGAGTTGGTGCACACAGATGGATCAAAAGATGAAATTAAATTGAATCATACCTACAATGCACAGCAGATTGCATGGTTTAAAGAGGGTTCGGCTCTTAACCTAATCAAAAAGCAGAACAACGCATAAGTCGCTTCAAAAGCAATTCAAAATCCCCATTTTCTATCAGAGAATGGGGATTTTTTTGTTTGTTAAGGTTGTAGGATTCCTTTATCTTTATGAACTGGTATAATTATTGAATCAATCGCACAAAAAAACACTATGAAAAAGATTATCTATACAATTGCTTCTTTAATCTCTATTGGAAGCATCGCACAAGAAAATTTAGTTCCTAATCCAAGTTTTGAAGAAATAGACGGAAAGATAAAAGCCGGTGGTAAAATTGAGTTAGCATATCCTTGGACCTCTGCAACTTTAATACCAGTTGACCTTTACAGTGTAGATGCAAAAGCAGATGAGTTTTCTGTACCAGAAAATATGTACGGTGAAGAAAAAGCCCAACAAGGTGGCAATTATGTGGGTATTAATTTTTATGGATATCGCGGACGTTCTCCAAAGTCTTACCTACAAACAGAATTGAACAAAACGTTGGAAGCCGGCAAAACTTACTGCGTAAAGTTTCACGTTAGCTTCTCAGACAGATCAAAGTATGCTTCAAATAACTTAGGAGCATTATTGTCTGCTGACCCAGTAGGAAGCACAGACGAGGGTGACCTAAATTTCAAGCCACAAATTATGAAACTTAGAAATTCACCCGTTATTAAGCAATTTGACTGGACTCCCATTTGTGGGAAGTTTGAAGCTATGGGAGATGAGAAATACATCACTATCGGAAACTTCTTTAGTGAAGAAAACACCGTAACTGAGCGAGTAAAACAATCAAGAGAGTTTAGGGGGCCGCAAAAAATGAATGGATACTATTACGTCGATAATGTGTCGGTAATCGACATGGAAGGACAACCTTCTAGCTCTTGTGTATGTGAAAAAATTGCAGGTGGAGCATTGGAAACAGAATTCAAATCATTCTCCACTTCTGATAAAGATAAAGCCAATAATAAAGCAGATGTAATTATCGTAAACTCCGATGGAACTAAAGGACCTAAAGAAGCAAGCAAAGCAGCTTCAGAAAAGCCATTCTCTGTGACGGAGCAAACCATTAGCTTTGAAAATGGATCAAAAGAGTTTGCTGCAGACCAAACTGCAACTCTTGATCAAATAGCAGATTATTTGAAGAAGAATCCAAAAAGGAAACTGAAAGCAATTGGTCACGCTAACAAATCTGAAGGAAGTGCTGAGAACTTGGCAAAGGGAAGAGCATTTGGCATGAAAAAGTTTTTTGATTCTAAAGGATTAACGGGTCGAGTAGTTTTGGACTTTTCAGTGCATGAGGACAACAATCCAAACAACAAAAAGGTAACTTTCGAGTTTGTAGATTAACTGTAAACGCCTTAATATTGATGGTTGTAATCTTTGATTACAACCATTTTTTTATCCCATCATTATGAAAAAAAGCAGCTTCATTTTACTTGTAGCCTTATTCCCCCTTTGGCTAATTGCACAGAACGAAGAAAAAATAGATTTAGAAGAGTTTGATCAGCTACTGATGGAGGAGGAGTTGCAAGAAGCGATTAACATACAGCGAGAAAAACATAACTTACCCATTATACTCCGATTAGCTACATTAGACGCTGCAGCATTTGACCAAGCTGAATACAACCAAAAAAATAATACGGAAGGGCACACACAATCCGATGAGGATAATAAAGATGTCACACTTCGAGTAAAGAGCTATGGGGGGCTTCATTATGAGATGGGTGAATTAATCTATACAGCAACAGTAGGTTTGCCAATAAAAATAAAAACAGGTACTGACCCAATAACCATTAACACCTACGAAAAAGCGGCGGAAACAGCAGTTCAGATTTGGATGGAGGACGAGGATTCTGAAGCGATAATCTTAGATCCATCTTATTTTTCACTTGGTGTTGCCGCAAGCTTTAACGAGGAACGACAAGAAATTTCTATCATTGCCGTGGTTGCTTCACCACCTTTCGACTTGAGAGGAGACAAAGACCGAAAAGATCAATATGCCTTAGTAGATTACGACAAATCTGTTTGTGATGGTTTCAACCGAACAAACCCTTTTCTACCAGAACTACTGTCAGACAAAGTAAGCATAGATCAAGATGGAGTTATTTATTTGGAAAATAGTGACCGCGAATTACTGAGTGAAATTTTGGGAGATGGGCGCGATGGGTTTGCCGTTGATTTGGTGTCTGCAGAGCAATTTAAATGTGGCGAAGGAAATGGATTATATCCGAGTAATTTTCATGAAGGGCTTCTCTTGCGACCTATAAAAGGAGGAACGGTTAATTACAAAACACCAGAAGGAGAATACCTCAAAAGGTTTAAATTAGGAGAACTACCTGAATCCTACGACCCCAATACGACCAACGTAAACTTACTGCTATTCAAAGAGGCAGCCATCTGCGTTTACATCCCCTACAATAAAATGGATGCAAAAAATCTTCACTGGATTGATCCCCAATGGGAGCTTCAATTATCTGACAATACAATAGGATCTATTTTAAACGTAGAAACATTTCCATCATTAAAGACAGATAAAATTTTTGGTTACCTAGACCAACTAAAAGAAGATGCTGAGAAAGTAAATTATATAAAGCTGACATACAATTATAGCCCAATAATAATAGATTCAGTCGAAAGCATAACAGCAGAATTGAATAAATCAATAAAGGAAGACTTTAAAGTTTCAGAGGTCATTATTAAAAACCGAATAGATACAATCAACAAATTTATTGCTAATCGGACCATAGCCCTGGAAATGATGGAACTTAATGAGGCAGAGAAAATCGACTTCTTAAAGGCCTCTGAAGATCCTGAACTAAAAGAATTTTTAACGCGCGTTCACCAAACAGAAATCGTGATCGGAAAAACAGAGGATTTGGTGGACTTTCCCAATGAGAAACTCAGCCAAAACCTATCCGCTGCCATTCAACGCAATAAAATTGAATCTGCCCTGACACTCCAATCAGCTTTAATCAAAAGAGCACGAAATGGAGATCAAGAAGCCATTAAATCGCTTTCCCCTGCAGGAATTAAACAAACTGCTGATAACTTGACATTGATTTCAAATGCACACGTTGCCCAAATAATCAACATTAAAAAACCCAACTTATCGGAGCGAGAAACATTAAGACGTAACCTACTAGGACTCTATTTGGTAGACAAGACCAATGAGGTCGTTGCTTACAACCTTTGCTTATCCATTCTATACGCTTGGGAACTTGGCAAAAAAGCTCCGGTTACTCCTGAAAAATGGGAAGAGTATTACAAATCAGCGAGCGCAAATGCAGTAATAGATTCGGAAAAGTTAAATCGACTCAGCACTAACTTTCATTTACTAACTGCTGACTATTACTACGACAATGGAAATATACGCGAACGTAAAAAAAGCCTTGAAGCTGCATACACTAATATCATAACCTCTAACAACTCAAAAGAGGAGTCCATTATGTATGCTCAGTATTTTATGTATCAATTGCAAATAAAATGGGTAGCTGATATTTTAAATAAACAACTAAATAAGGGCTTTGATATCGAAATAGCAGAGCAATTAATTAGCATCTCTTCTTACCCCTCTGCAGAAATGAGTGACCAAGAGCGCACAGCACTTTTATTGCAGATTAAAAAGAACGATTCGCAGCGATTTTGTAGCCTATTTAAAGAAAATAAGGCGCATTATTTATATTTAAAAACGCCTGAAGTCAAGCAGGAATGGTGTGATGCCTGCAAAAATTAAAATTTCTTATAGTAGTTATAAAAATATTTCATTAAAAGGGCTCAAAATCCTAATTTTGAAATTAAAATAGTCATGTCGAATAGAGATGATTGAATCCTTAATTTTAGAATTACCTTTTTGATGTCACAAAAGATCATTTACACGGAGACAGATGAAGCTCCAGCATTAGCAACTTACTCACTTCTACCAATTATAAAAACGTTCACTACTGCAGCAGGTGTAGAAGTAGAAACACGTGACATTTCCTTGGCAGGCAGAATACTAGCGGCATTCCCAGAATACTTATCCGATGATCAAAAAGTTAGTGACGCATTAGCAGAACTAGGAGAATTGGCTAAAACAGCTGATGCCAATATCATTAAACTTCCCAACATAAGCGCATCGATGCCGCAGTTGTTGGCTACTATTAAAGAGTTACAATCGCAAGGTTTTGCTGTGCCTAACTACACCACTTCTCCAAACAATGCAGTAGAAGCAAAAGCAAAGGCTGCTTATGATAAAATTAAAGGAAGTGCAGTTAACCCTGTACTTCGTGAAGGAAACTCTGACCGAAGAGCTCCGAAAGCGGTTAAAGAGTACGCGAAAAGAAATCCGCACAGAATGGGTGCTTGGTCAAAAGATTCAAAATCTCATGTAGCGACAATGGGCGCCAACGATTTTGCAACCAATGAGAAGTCTGTAACGTTAGCACAAGATGATGATGTAAAAATTATACATGTTGCTACTGACGGCACTGAAACTATTCTGAAGGCTAGCACTCCAGTGCTTAAAGGAGAAATTATTGATGCTACATTTTTAAGTAAGGACGCATTAATTGACTTTTTAGATGAACAAAAAGAAGCTGCAAAAGCAGAAGGCATACTGTACTCCTTGCACATGAAGGCAACCATGATGAAGGTTTCTGATCCCATTATTTTTGGCCATGCAGTGGAGCGGTTCTTTCCGCAATTATTTGATCAATATGGAAATGACTTTAAATCTATAGGAGCTAAATCAAATGATGGATTAGGAGCTATAATCAATAAGCTTGGTCAACTGGGAGAAGAGAAAAAGAAAGAAGTTCTCTCTGCGATTGAAACAGAGCTAAACGACGGCCCTGCAATAGCGATGGTCAATTCTGATAATGGAATTACTAATCTACATGTTCCAAGTGATGTCATTATTGATGCATCCATGCCAGCGATGATAAGAACATCAGGCCAGATGTGGAACGCAAAAGGAGAGCAGCAAGACACGAAAGCAATTATTCCTGATAGTAGCTACGCTAGTATTTACGAAGAAACCATTCAATTCTGTAAAGCAAACGGAGCATTTGACCCGACGACCATGGGAACTGTTCCAAATGTGGGATTGATGGCCCAAAAAGCGGAAGAGTATGGTTCTCATGATAAAACGTTTGAGATCCAAAATGATGGAATCGTAAAAGTGGTGGCTAAAGATGGTGGTACTTTGCTCGAGCATACTTTAGAAGCTGGAGATATTTGGAGAATGTGTCAAGTGAAAGATGCTCCGATTGAAAACTGGGTAGAATTAGCCGTAAATAGAGCACGAGCTACCGGTTGGCCAACGATTTTTTGGTTAGATGAAAACAGAGCGCACGATGCACAAGTAATCACCAAGGTAAATCATTACTTGAAAAACCACGATACCAACGGGCTTAATATTCAGATAATGTCACCTGCAAAAGCGACACGATACACGTTAGAGCGTGTGAAAAATGGAGAAAACACCATTTCTGTTACCGGGAATGTATTGCGTGATTATTTGACTGATTTATTTCCAATTCTAGAGCTAGGAACAAGTGCAAAAATGCTTTCCATTGTACCATTGATGAATGGCGGTGGATTATTTGAGACAGGTGCCGGTGGATCGGCTCCAAAACATGTAGAACAATTTACAGAGGAAAATCACCTGCGATGGGATTCATTAGGTGAGTTTTTAGCATTGAGTGTTTCATTAACTCATCTTGCTGAGAAAAATAATAATAAGAAAGCGCAGCTATTGGCAGATTGTCTTGATGAGGCTACAGAGCGGTTGCTAATGAACAGCAAATCTCCTTCTAGGAAAGTCGGAGAGTTAGACAATCGAGGAAGCCACTTTTATTTAGCATTATATTGGGCCGAAGCATTAGCTCGACAGCAAGAAGACGATAGCCTTAAAGCATTATTTGAGCAGATTGCAATCGACTTAAGTAAAAGCGAACAACAAATCGTTGAGGAAATGAATAATGCTCAAGGTAAAGTTATGGATTTAGGAGGGTACTATTATCCAAACAAAGAGTTAGTTGCGAAAGCAATGAGACCGAGTCAAACCTTCAACCAAATCCTTGAAGCAGGCATGAAGTAGAAGTTGTAGTACATTAGATACATTTAAAAGGATTTAGTTTTTACTAAATCCTTTTTTTTATGGTTAAAGGTTTTTAGTTGCCATTTAGCATAACACAGGAGAGGGTTTATTATCTACTTCTTATTCGGAAGGATATCTGAATAATATCTCTAAAGGAGCTAATTCAAAATTTTTCTATTTAACTAGTGGACATTTAGTATCTTGACTGCATCTATTAAAAGAAACATAAAAAAATAATTATGAGAAATGTAATATTGACAGTAGCCATTCTAATATGCCCTTTTCTTGGAATTGCTCAATCTTATTGGGAACACTTTGACACCAACGACGGACTTTTGTCCAACAATGTGAAGTCAATTGCTATTGAAAATTACAACAGCATATACCTCGGAACAGCTAATGGCTTATCGCACTATAATCAAGGAACTTTTACAAATTATACCACAGCAAACAGTGGATTAAACTCCAACAATATCATCGATATGGAGTTGAATGATTCTTTACTATTTCTGCATACAGATATGGGATTGACAACCTTTGATGGGGTTACATTCACTAATTACACCACCAACAATGGACTACTCTCCAATAACATAAAAGAGATTCAATTGGCTTTCAATGGTATTTTATGGGTTGGAACACCCTCAGGTGTTTCTTATTTTGACGGCACTCAGTTTACTAATTTTCCGAACAGAGTAGCGCATGCCCTTGGAATAGACTCGTTAAATAGAGTTTACATAATCAACAAGCCCAATGTAATCGGCAATGAACCATCAACAAATCTGCAGATATATGACGGAATTTCGTGGAGTTCGCATACTATCTTCTTACCGGGAGGGGCACAAATACTCAGTCAACCTAATTTTAGATTACTAGCAAATGGAGACCTTATAGTTTCAGCAGTTGATCGAGCCTTTTATAAACTTGAATACAATCTTTTAAACTCTTTTGTGGCACCCGTTATGAACCAGTCGGCTTCACCAAGATCTAATGCGCATCAGGTAGAAATGGACAATAATGGTGAGTTATGGATTGGAGGACGATACATCAATGCCTCCTCCAACAACCAACTACTATTTAAAGAGATAAACAATACGATGACTCCCTATCATTTTTCAAATCAGTTTTCAAAGATAAATTTCATCACATATAATGCGAACACGATTGCTTTCGCAACTGAAGCAGGGCTTTTCATAGGCTCTAGAGATGTAAAGCCTGTTACCATCACTAATGATATCTCCACCTTTCTTTTTGCTGCAAAGATAAATACCAGGGGTTCATTGTTTGAAAGAGATAGAGATCCGGGATTTGAAATACCGAGAGGAAGTAATAGATATGGAATATATAGTAACCTATTTATTGTTGGTGCTAAAAAGAATAATTCTAATACATTTAATGTATACCCTGACCAACAGTTATTTGGGAATCAGTTTGAAATAGGACCAAAAGGCACAAATAATGAAGTAACTAGAAGCTTCATGGTTAAAATTGCACAATTCCAAATAGATAGACATAGAACGCTGTTTAACGACTCAAGCTATGTTGCTCCTGAATCCATAACAAAATGGCCGGCAAAAGGTGATTCTACCTTAGGAGAACCATCAGACCTTGCTCCCTTTATAGATGTCAATAACAACGGATGCTATGACCCTAAAAATGGTGATTATCCTGTAATAAAAGGAGATGAAGCAATTTATTGGATAAATAGGCCACCGGAAACCTCTGCATTAAATGACCTAGAATACCATTACATGGTGTACACAATGAATAATCCTAACGTAGATAGTATAAAAAGAACGCTGTTTGTTGATTATACCGTAATAAACAGGTCCAATACAGCATATGACTCAATTAAAGTAGGAATTCATTTAGACACAGATATAGGCGGAGCTTCAGATGATTATGTTGGCTGCGATAGCTTGAACAACATTATGTATGGCTATAATAGCGACTCTCATGATGGGAGCTCCAATGGGCAACCAGCATTTGGAGGTAATCCGCCTGCTGTTGGGCTTAAATTAGTCAATGAAAATCTAGATTCTTACGTTTCATACCACTCAGGAAGCGGAGCGCATAGTGGCCTCCCTACTTCAGCATCAGAATTCTTTAACTACATGAATGGTCGTTGGAAAAATGGCGCCCCTATAACATATGGAGGAAGTGGTCTAAATCAAAATTCAAATCAACTCACCAAGCACATGTTCACAGGAAAACCGCAAACAAACTCTGGCTGGACTGAGTCAAGCGCTTCTATGCCTGCAGGAGACAAAAGTGCAATGGGTTCGGTTCCATATTTTTCACTCCAACCAAACGAACGAAAAACAATCACAATGTCAATTGGCTACGCCTTTGCTAATGATGGCTTTTTTCCGCAAAATCATGTTTTGGCTATACCAGCTATGTCCAACACACTAAACTATGCAAAAGCAGTATACGATAGCCTACAACCTAACAATGGCGTAGTGGCAACCAATTACAACTGCCCAATTGTTAAAGTCAGCATTGATGAAGCTCAAATTACCGAAGAGCGTTTTAGCTTATATCCAGTTCCTACAACTGGTGCTTTTACCATAGAATCTGATGTACCGGTGAAGCAGATAGAGATCATTGACATTAGAGGCACGAGAATCAGCGAATACACTCCTACAGCTCAATCTGATCTAATAGAAATGAGTTTGCCTTCTTCTGCCACTAACGGGCTTTACTTTGTGCGCATACAACTCGAAAATCAACAATGGATTTCCAAAAAGTTGATGCTCTCAAAATAAGGAATGGTTTAACTGTAGTTTAATGAAAAGGCCGATAAAGTAATTTATCGGTCTTTTTTTGATTGATTTAAGGATTTTTAATCCGAGCGTGCAGATGAGAATAAATACCTTTGCAAAAAGACGTTAAGAAATGCCTCGAATTTATTGCCTTCCTGGTCTAGGAGCAGACCATCGATTATTTAGCAAATTGCAATTGGATGCCGAATTGATCCCAGTAGAATACATCAAAGCAGAAGTAAATGATACTGCGGAAACCTATGCTAAAAAGCTAGTTGATCAAATTAACGATCCTAACCCAATCTTAATGGGCGTTTCTCTTGGAGGAATTCTATCGGTTGAAATTAGCAAACTCATACCGGTAAACAAACTTATTTTAATCTCAACAATTAAAACAAAAGATGAACTTCCGCCCTACTTTTCATTAGTAGACCATTTACCATTCGACATTTCAAAAACAGCCGCTTGGTTTAAAAATTACGGAGAATGGTTAAAACCCTTTTACAATAAAATTAGCCAAGAGGAAATGGAACTCTTTAAATCCATGTTGATCAAAACTCCGGACAGTTTTATCAATTGGGGAGTCGGTGCTGTTTCCCATTGGAAAAATGAAACGATCACAGCAGAGCATATTCACATACACGGCTCGCTCGACTTGGTTTTTCCTACCAAATGGGTTAACAATTACATTGAGGTAAAAGGAGGCTCGCACTTTATGGTGGTGGATAAGGCCAAAGAGATCAGCCCAATTATCAGCCAAGAGCTTGCGCTCATAACCAACAAAAGCCTCTCTTAATTGCAAGGTTGCAAGTAAAAAAGGCTTTTGATTAAATCCAATGACTCTTATTTTAAAGCATCTACGGCTTTCATTACATTGTCATAATTGGGTTCATGTGTAATATCATCTACCAGCTCTGAGAAGGTGATTTTATTATTTTTATCGACTACAAATACTGCTCTTGCGTGCAATCCCTTTAATGGACCTTCCGCCATGTCTAAGCCGTAAGCTTTAGAAAATTCGTGATACCTAAAATCTGAAGCGTTAGTTACATTGGTAATACCTTCTGCTTCACAGAATCGATTCATCGCAAAAGGTAAATCTTTTGAAATGATCAACCCCTCTACTCCTGCTCTGTCCTTTAATTGTGTATTAAACTGACGCGTTTCCATCTGACAAACGCCCGTATCCAAGCTTGGTACAGCAATCAATACTTTTACTTTATCATTAATACCTGAAAGCGTTCCTTCTGATAAATCAGACTTTACATATTTAAAATCCGGAGCACTATCTCCTACCTTAGGAAGCGCTCCTGCTAAATTTACTGGGCTTCCTTTAAAATTTGTTTGATCCATAGTTTTATTTTTTTGTTTAAACGTTTAATCACTTAAGTGGTTCACGAATTTAATTATTTATAAATGACCAAAAAGCACTAATTGTCGGCGATAAGAAAATTTAACACCAGATCATTTGGTTAAATTTGAATATGAGATCAGAGAAAGTAACCTTTAAAAATAAGAATGGCCTAACCATTTCAGCAATTATCGATTGGCCACTGAATCAATCCCCAAAAGCTACAGCGTTATTCGCGCATTGTTTTACCTGCAACAAAAACCTAACTGCAGTTAAAAATATTAGCAGAGGACTAACAGAGTCAGGCCTGGCTGTTTTACGATTCGACTTTACAGGTTTGGGACAAAGTGAAGGCGAATTTGAAGAAACTAATTTTGAAACAAATATTGAGGATTTGGAGGATGCAGCCAATTATCTTGAAGATCGAATTACCGCTCCAAAACTACTGATCGGCCACTCTTTGGGAGGAACAGCCATACTTCATGCTGCGCATAAGATAGAAACTGCAAAAGGGGTTGTTACTATTGGATCACCATTTGACCCCAAGCATGTCACCCATCTTTTTGAGGACAAAGTAGCTGAAATAAAAGAAAAAGGAAGCGCCCCCGTGAACATTGGAGGAAGATCATTTAGAGTAAACGAGAAACTCATTGAAACGCTACAAAATGCAGACAGTGAATTATTAGTTAAAAACCTAAATAAGGCGCTACTGATTTTGCATTCTCCACAAGATGAGATTGTAGAAGTCGCAAATGCTGAAAAAATATACTCCGCTGCCCATCACCCTAAAAGTTTTGTTTCTATGGATGGTGCAGACCACTTATTGTCAAACAAGAATGACTCAAAATATGTAGGTGATGTAATTGGGAGTTGGATTAAACGGTACATTACTATTGCGGAAGAAGAGAAAATAGCTAGTGACCATCAAGCTGCTGCTCAAACGAATCACGAAAGTTTGACTACAGAAGTAATTGCTGATGGCCACTATTTACTAGCTGATGAGCCGAAAAAATTAGGTGGAAATAACCTTGGTCCAACTCCTTATGGATTACTGTGTGCATCACTTGCGAGCTGTACCACACTAACACTCCAAATGTATGCAAGACGCAAGGAGTGGGACTTAGAGACAGTAACTGTGCACGTAAACCACAACAAAGTGAAAAAGGAAGGAAGCAATCAAAAAGTCGATGTATTTGAACGAGAACTTGAGCTAGTAGGATCATTAACCAATGAGCAAAAAGACCGCTTGTTAGAAATTGCCAACAAATGCCCGATCCACAAAACACTTCACACTGAAAATATAATCAACACAACGCTTTTTCATAAATACGAGCAAAGCAAATAAACTCATCGGTTTATTAAAGGATAAATGTTAATAAGTATCTATTTATCAACAATTGTTGAGAAGTTTTATAGCTACTTTTAGCGTTAATAATACCATTATCTGGAAACCGATGAATAAGAAAATTATAATCACACTGATCATCTCTTTTCTAACAATATCGATCTCATTTTCACAAGAATCGATCAGTAAAAAAGAGGAGAAAATTCTTACTCAAAAAGGAGAAGCTTATTTTAACGATGAGTATTATTTCACTGCAGCAACAATCTTTGAGAGGCTATACGAGGCCAAGCCAAACGACTTGTACTACCAGTTAATGGTTGGTATTTGCTATACATATCTAAATGACAAAAAGGAAGAGTCATTGGATTACCTGCTCGATGTAAAGCGGAAAAATCCAGACTATTCAGAGGTTGACTTTTTTATTGGCCGATCTTATGCCATCAATCACCAGTTTGACCAAGCGATCACCTCTATTAACACCTACTTAGAAGATCCTGACCTTTCTCCAGAAGATAGGGAGAAAGCGCAACTATTCATTCAAAATTGTTATAACGCAAAAGGAATTGTACCTGATAGCTTGGAGTTGGTAATTGAGAACATTGGACCTCCAATAAACACAAAATACGAAGAATACGTTCCAATTATTACACCAGACGAGCGAATGATTATCTTCACCTACAGAGGTGAGAAGAGTATTGGTGGAAGAATGGATCGAGCGGGTAATAGTGACCCAAAAGGAGAGTATTATGAAGATGTAATGGCTTCTTACAAGAGAGGAGATGAGTGGTCTGAGCCTAGAAGTATTGGCTCTAATATTAACTCCAGTAAACACGATGCAAGTATTGCAATTTCGGCAAGTGGTAATAAATTATTTACCTATAGTAGTAGCAACAAAAATTCAGGTGATATATACATCAGTGAATTAAAGAGAGGGGCATGGACAACTCCTTCTGTACTGAATTCTGAAATCAATTCTGACTATTGGGAAGGTAGTGCAAGCTTAACAAGTGATGAAAGAACGCTTTATTTTACTAGCGAACGCCCCGGCGGATATGGTGGAAGAGATATTTACAAGGCAGAATTAAAACCCAACGGTGATTGGGGAAATGTTCAAAATTTAGGACCTACGATTAATACCAAATATGATGAAGATGCGCCATTTATCCACCCGGACGGAAGAACTCTTTATTTTAGCTCTAAAGGTCATAACAGTATCGGTGGATATGATATATTCTACACATACTTGGATGAAGGCAGATGGGATGCCCCTTCAAACATTGGGTACCCTGTAAACACGGTAGAAGATGATCGCTATTATGTACTCACTGCAGATGGTTCTAGGGGATATTACTCGTCAGCAGGTAAAGGTGATTCTTACGGAGGCCATGATATTTATGTGGTGAGTCCTGGTCACTTTGGGACACGACCCATTTTAGCTTTAGTAGTAGGAGTAACTCGTGCTGATGGAAAAGCACAAGAAGCAAATATTACTGCTACAGATGCTGAGTCCGGGAGCTATGAAAGCAGCACAGTTTCAGATAGTGAAACTGGTCAATTTATGATCTCTTTAATTCCTGGAAAAAAATATCGAATCGCTATAGAAATTGAGGGTGCAAAAACAACGTATGAATATATCGATGTAGAGTCGGTTGAAACTTTTGTGCAGGTGCAACATAATATCGATGTATATACTTTTGACACACCAAAAAAGGAACGTAAAGAAATAGAAAAGAAAAAAGAAAATGAACCGTCACTGCAAGATAAACTCAATGAACAAATCATGCGTGTAAAAGAGTTTGCGAGCGACAGTTTAGAGTACGATAAAATTGATTTAAATCAGCGAATTTCTAAACTGGAGAAGTTTAATTCTGATGTTAAAAAGGCATCAAAAAAAGACGAATTAGCAAGCGGAGGTCTAGAGCCAGCAACCAGCAAAACCATTGCAGGACTTAACTTTAAAGTGGAATTAGGAGCAGTTAAAGACACCAATAACTTTGAGCTAGCTGCACTAAGTAAATATGGTAAAATATCGCGTAAGCTCTACGACGATGGTTATTATCGCTATACTTTTGGGCCTTTTGAAACACTAGAGTTTGCTGAAAACTTTAGAGATATGCTCGTAGAACGAGAGCCTGAAGCAGCGGATGCTTTCATTACCGTTTTTGTTTTTGGACA
The DNA here is from genome assembly GCA_965660325.1 of uncultured Acidiluteibacter sp. GTDB lineage: Bacteria > Bacteroidota > Bacteroidia > Flavobacteriales_E > Vicingaceae > Acidiluteibacter. The sequence goes on along the minus strand of CBFHZL010000002.1, from coordinate 56,365 downwards.
ACGCAAAACAGTAGATGAATTTACTGAAGAATACACCTTGGACGGTTTGGAGCCTTCTTTAGCTACAAACGAGGTGGTAGAGATCAAACCAATTGCAGAAGAGCCTGCTGTAGATTCTACAGAATTCGCAGCTATTGAAGAAGAGGAGAAGGAAGTTATAGAAGAAACCATCGAAGAAACTGAGGTAATAGCTGAAACGATAGAACCTGTTGTTGAGGAGGAAGTAATCCAAGAAAAAATTATTGAGGAGCCAGTTGAAGAAATACAAGAAGAGGTAGCTGTAGTTGCTGAAGTTGTGGAGCCTGAATTGGAAGAAGAGAAGACAGAAGAAGAGATTGCTATCGAAAAGAAGGAAGAATTGATGCGTGACCCATGCGATAAATATACGATGGAAGCATTTACCGCTTTTATTCTAAAAGACATCAAAAACGAAGCAAACTACAATAGATTATTAGACTTAGTTGGGCCTGTTTGTCACCCTGACTTGCATTTTGAAGTACAGATTGGAGCGTACAGAAAACCAAACAATTTCAAGTATGGACACTTACTAGCATTTGGAGATCCGCTAATCAGAAATTACCAAGATAATATCACTCGTTTTACACAAGGTGAGTTTAAAACATTTGCTGAGGCAGAAGTATTGAGACAGCAGATTATTGAAAAAGGAACTGAGGATGCATGGATTACTCCTTTCTACAAAGGTAAAAGGCTATTAATGCAAGACTTGGTTAAAGGCACTTATGAAAATGCTTTAGGACTTAACTAAAAAAGCGGTCGTTAAAATTCAATAGATATAGCTTGGAAGTCGCTCGTGTTATTGCTGTATAAAGCCATCGCATATAGCTGATATCTATCATTTCTTCGGTGAGATACCCTTGATCAACTATCACGTTTTTCCATTGGCCACCTTGTGATTTATGACACGTAATGGCGTAAGCAAACTTTATCTGTAATGCGTTGAAGTAGGGGTTTTTCTTTAGCAGTTCGTATTTCTTTTGTCGATTGGGCTCATCTGCATAGTCTTCCATTACGGTATCAAATAACCGTTGAGCATCTTCAGGTAATAAAGCAGGACTTTCAGAAGCTAAAGAATCTAGCAATAACTTCACTTCCACTGGTTGCTCATCGGGATAATCCACCAATCGGATAGTTGCATCAACAAATCGAAACCCATACATTTCCTCCGTATTTCCTAAGCGTAATATCTCAGCAATGTCTCCATTTGCAATAAAGCCAGCCTTCGATTGATCATCTAACCAGAAGTAATTGTTTTTGACAATCATGATGTATTCCCCAGTCGCAATTTCGTTCTCCATCCATCGGATGCGTTGGCGTATTTCACCAGTGAACAAATTAGCCCGCTTATTCGAACGACAGATGACAATTGTATCATCTTCTCCATCATTAGAATAAGCTGTATTTAAAACATCTTCTAAATCTTCACCAGTAATCTTAATTACATCAGAATAGGGCTCCACTTCAAACGAAATTTCCATAACGTTTCCCATTAAAGCTGCTCTAAGTTTGGTTGCATTATACAAGATACCAGACGACTCCTTCTGTCGAACAACCTCCTTTAACTCTGCGCCCTTAAGGTCGATTGGGTAATTAGCAATAAGTTGTTTGGGTTCTAAAGCAGGACTAATATCCATACCTACCGGAGGCAATTGAGCAATATCACCAATAAAAATCAACTTACAGTTATGCCCACTAAATACAAACTCCATGAGATCATCCAATAAACTACGCGAGGAGCCAAATTTACCAGAAAGCAAACCTCCAACATCCGAAATCATCGAAGCCTCGTCAACAATAAAGATGGTATTTTGTCGTTTATTGGCTGCCAACACAAATCGGGAAACCCCATCGCTCCCCCTCTTTATTTGGTAAATGGCCTTATGAATGGTGAAGGCCTTTTTGCCAGAAAAGTTAGATAAAACTTTTGCTGCTCTCCCTGTAGGTGCCAACAACTGCGACTGTAAACCTATTTTTGGTAAAGCTCGAACCAGTGCACCAACAGTGGTTGTTTTCCCTGTACCTGCATACCCTCTAATGATATATGCCCAATTTCCATTACGCTTTATAACAAAACGGCTCATGCGATCAATTAGTGTCAATTGATCATCTGTTGGCTCATGGCCCATTTGCGCAATAAATAATTCTGTGAAGGCGTTAGGCATTAAAGCATTTTAGTTTAGTAAACAGATGATAAAGGTAAGAGAAGTATTAATGATTTATTAATTTTAACTCACCATAAAAAATTGTAGTTTTGTAGGGCTTTGAGAAAAGCTTTCTGCTTACTTTTAGCAGCTAAACGAACATAACAGATAAATACAAATAAGAAATGAAGATCGCGATTCAAGCATTACTTTTAGTGGCGGCAGTTGTCCTTGCTTACCTTGTTTATGACAGTGTAAATAGTCGAATTGTTTTTGAAGAAAAATTAGGTTATCGACAAGCAATTGTAGTGGATAAACTAATTGACATTAGAACTGCACAGACAGAATTTAAAGCAGAGAAAAAGCGTTATGCAAAAACATTTGATGAGTTGTTGAACTTCGTTAAATACGATTCCATATCATTGATTAAAGCCATTGGTACTGTACCTGATTCACTAACTGAACAGCAGGCAGTAGAAATGGGTATTGTTAGCCGTGATACTTCTATGATGGCAGTAATTGACACTGTCCTTACAGGTGTTAATATCGATTCACTAAAATACATTCCATTCTCTGATGGTGAAGAATTTAAAATTGATGCTGCTAAAATAGAGAAGAACAAAGTCAATGTAAACGTTTTTGAGGTTTCGGCTAAATATGGACAGTTCCTAAAAGGGATGAATACTAAAAACGAAAACATCGACTTAGAAAAAGACTTGAAAGTAGGATCAATGGAAGATCCAACAACCAGCGGAAACTGGGAATAATTTTATAGCATATGGCAGGAAAGCATAAGCCTGTATTACATCAATTTGATCAGTCTAAAATAGACGACTCAAAAATCAATTACCATCTATCGCTGCAAATTAGCATAGATGGTTTTTGTTTTGCCCTTTTTCATCTAAAGGCACAAACCTATATTGGCGTTGCAGAATATGTGATGCCAAGCAACACCGAGCAAACGGTTGAAACATTTTTTGAAGAGGTAGTTTCAGGTGATAAGTGGCTCCAAGGAACATTTAAGTCGGTTAGTGCTGCATTTTCAGCAAGTAAAAACACCCTTATCCCTTCAGCACTTTTCCAAGAGGAGCGAATCGAGGACTACCTATCAATCAATATGGGGAGTCAACACTCAAACAGTCTGCTATACAACCGACTCATAAAATCAGAGATTATAAACTGCTTTTCGCTAAATAAAGACATTTACAACGTAATTAGTAAACAGTATCCAGGTGTCAAGCTGCTTCATCAAGCCTCAATACAAATAGAAGCGGCTGCGCATCAACAATTAAAAAAACCTGCTGCATTTCTTCAATTCAATCGAAAAAGTATTGATATTGTTGCGGTTAAAGATGAGCAGATTCAACTAATGAACAGCTTTGACTACAAAACATCTGAAGATGTCATCTATTATTTATTGTATGTAATGGAACAGCTTGAATTTAGTCAAAACGACACTACTGTACTCTTAATGGGCAACATACAAAAAGAAAGCAACGTATATAAACTGTTATACAACTATATTAATACACTGTCGTTGGCCGAATGGCCCACAGCAGTTCAATATGTTCAACCAGTTAAAGGTTTATTATCACATCAATATCACCTTTTAATTCAACAATACTTGTGCGCATAATTAGTGGAATATACAAAGGAAAGCGTCTAACAGCTCCCAAAAACCTTCCGGTAAGACCTACAACAGACTTTGCTAAAGAAGGACTGTTTAATATGCTAAACAGCAGAATCGACTTTGAAGGCATCGATGTATTGGACCTATGCGCAGGGACAGGAAATATTTCCTTTGAGTTTGCTTCTAGGGAAGCAAATACAATTTTATCTATTGATCAAGATAGAGGTTGTATCAACTTTATCAGGAAGACAGCTGAAGAATTGAACTTTGACCAAATAAGAGTAATTAGAAGCGATATTTTCGCCGCTGTAAAAAAGCCGCTCGGATCATTTGACGTTATCTTCGCAGACCCTCCATATGGAATAAAAGGCAGCGAGGAGTTACCAGATGAAATTTTTAGAGGAGATTTGTTAAAACCAAATGGCATCTTTATTATGGAGCATCCAAAAGATATAAGTTACGAAAATCATCCACGCTTGATTTTAACCCGTAAATTTGGGAATGTACACTTTAGCCTCTTTCAACATTAAATTAAATGGATATGAGAATAGCTATTTTTCCAGGTTCTTTTGACCCAATCACCAAAGGTCACCTTGATATCATTGAACGTTCATTACCATTATTTGACCGAGTTATCGTAGCCGTAGGTTACAATAGTACCAAAGCGAGTGGTTTTTTTGAGGTCTCTGAAAGGGTACAGCAAATCAAAACTGCAACACAGCAGTTAAATCAGGTGACGGTAGAAACCTATGAGGGTTTAACAATCGATTTTTGCAAAAAAATAGGTGCATCCACGATAATTAGAGGATTAAGGAATACCCTTGATTTTGAGTTTGAAAAGTCCATAGCCCAAATGAACAAAAAAATGAACCCAGCAATTGAAACGGTATTTTTATTTACCGATCCTGAGCTGGCTGCAATAAATTCATCAATTGTACGTGATATTATTCGGAACGGAGGAAACCCAAACCAATTCTTACCATTCGACATTTGATTTAACCTTATGCGATTTACACTTTTTATACTTTTCACTCTTTCCATCTTTATGGCATCAGCAAGTGATGCAGTAATTAAAGGAACCATTAAAGGTTTTGATGGAAAGACCATTCGATTAACCGTAGTCGATGACTATTTTACAACTACCGAGCGTAAAATCGGAACTGCGCGTATTGACGGAGAATCATTTCAACTTTCGTCAGCTATAGAAGGTGTGCAGCAAGCCAAGTTAACAATAGAAGATAAATCGGTCACCTTTTACATCGAAGAAGGTAGCGTCTACAACATTCACTTAAGCTTTGATGAAAAATGGAATAGAAGCAAGATATACGATAAGGAGTTAACATTAAAATTTAGCTTTCCCCAATCAACAGACATCAATCAGTTAATTAAGCGATTCAACAAAGAGTACAGCGATTTCTTTGAAGCCAATGCAGTATTACTTGCACGTAAGCAGGGTGAGTCCGCTGTTGAGCAATTTGTATCCAATGTTACCTCAAAAGAGATGTATAACCAACATCCATACGTCAAAACCTATGTAGAATATACCTGCGCAGGGCTAAAAGATGCTGCTTATTTTAGTAAAAAGCAACTCAATCAAACGTATCTTGTCAACCGCCCCATTATTTATTCTAATAAGGAATATGTTTACTTTTTTAATCAATTCTTCGACAATTCGTTCAAACGATTAATTCTTGGATCAGAAGGTTCTGAACTATTAAAATACCTAACATTAGAAAATGATCTTCCGCAAGCACTTGAATTGCTTAAAAAAGAATTAAATCACGATAATGATGCGTTTGCAGAGTTGTATTTGATCAATGGATTGTATGCTGTATACTTCGATGGTATTTTTAATCAGAAAAGTGCTCTGGATATTCTTAAACAAATAAGGGAAAAAGGAAAAAACGAACAGAATCAACTCATTGCATCCAATATCCTTACAAAGCTAAGCTATTACGGAAAAGAAGTAAAGGCACCACTATTCGAATTATACAATCACGAAGACCAACTCGTTTCTCTTACTGATTTTCGAGGAAAATATGTGTATTTAAGCTTTTGGGCATCGTGGAATTTAATTGCAATGAAGCAGATGCAAATTATACGTGTTTTAGCAAAAAGACATGGAGATAAAATTGCCTTTGTCAGTATCAATATCGATGACAATCCGGCAGACTTTAAAAATGCAGTCAACCAATACAATTACCCATGGACAGTTCTCCACTATGGAAACGACTATACAGTAAAAGAAAATTATCAGATCAAAACGATACCTTCTTATATTGTAATAAACCCAGAGGGTGTAATCGTAACCAATCAAGCGTTACCACCGGATGATTCTGGTGTAGAATTATATTTACACAACTTGACGAAGTAAATGTGCAATTGAGGCGTAAGTGTTGTCGAAGATCGGTCCTAGATGCTCTGAATTTACCCACTTGACCTCGACTATCCCCTCTTCTGTTTGGGGTACCAACTTCTGATTTCCTGATAGCGACATCGAATACCAGTAAGTTGGTTTTAAAATCAACTCTCCATTCAACCAATAAATATGGTAAGTAGTGGGTAATGCAGCACCAAGTGTCACATTATTCACACCACACTCCTCTTCTACTTCGCGAACAGCAGCTACTGAAATAGCCTCACCATTCTCCACTTTTCCTTTCGGTAAGTCCCATTTTCCATTTCTGAGGATAAACAAAAGCTCCCCCATTTCATTGTTCACTATCCCTCCTGCTGCCTCCACAACTGTTATTGTTTTAAGCAGCTCCTCCCATAAGGCATCTAGGTTATCGATGTGCAAGATCAAATCTGTAGATTTATGCACATTTTCAAGCCGATTAAAAATAGACAACACCTGACTTACCTTACTAACATACAAATTATTATAAGCAGAAAATAAATTTTCATTTTCCATTTGTTGTTGAAAAGTAATGGAAGATTGATTGATAAAAACTTGATACATTTGCGGCATGGATGTTACGAATGACACGGCCCTAAAAGTAGCCGAATTTCTATTGCAAATAAAAGCAATTAAACTCAACAATGCAGAGCCGTTTACTTGGGCCTCTGGATGGAAATCGCCAATCTACTGCGATAACAGAAAAACGCTGTCCTACCCACCGATCAGAACTTATATTCGCCAACAGTATGTAGAAAAAATCAGAGAAGCATTTGGATCGCCTGATGTAATTGCAGGAGTAGCAACAGGTGGAATAGCACAAGCTGCATTAATTGCACAGGAAATGGATTTACCGATGATTTATGTTCGTTCCTCATCAAAAGGACATGGATTGCAAAATCAAATTGAAGGCGCTATTGAAAAAGGTCAAAAGGTAGTCGTTATTGAAGACTTAATTTCCTCAGGAATGAGCAGCCTTAAAGCAGTAGATGCATTGCGAAATTTTGGTGCAGAAGTAATCGGAATGGTAGCGATTTTTACATATGGATTCGACGTAGCAAAAAAGAATTTCGAAAAGTACAACTGTGCTTTAGAAACACTGACAGATTATGAGCATCTATTGGAAATAGCAGTAGAGACTTCATACATAAAGCAAGAAGATGTGGCCTCATTAAAAGAATGGAGGGCAAACCCTTCAGAATGGAAAAAATAACACCAGATGATTATAGAAACAGCAACCGTAAATACACCCAACAATCAAGAAGCAGTATATCAGTTTTTAGCTGACTTAAACAATCTTGAGCAGTTGATGCCTGAAGGTAAAATTGAGAAGTGGCAATCAGATGTTGACAGTTGTCAATTTGGGATAAAAGGAATGGCTACGATTGGGCTAAAAGTTACTGAGCGCAAACCTCTGAACGAAATCAATATCGAGTCATTTGGCAAAGCACCATTCAAATTCAAATTGAATATTTTCATCGAAGCAGTTGACGAAGCAAATGCAAAAGCTAAAATGGTGTTTGATGGAGATGTCAATCCATTCATGAAAATCATGGTTGAAAAACCACTCACTAACTTCTTTAACATGCTGACAGAGAAAGTAGGTGAGCTTAAATTATAAACTTAAGCCCTTTCATTCCGTACGTTTCTTTTTCACCCTCCACCGAATCTAAACAAAGGTTTCCTGAGGCATTGACTTCTGTTATTTTCCTCAAGAATTGGCTGCCATCTATTTCGTACATGGCCCAATCGTTGAAATAAAGTAGATTTTCATGATAAATCTGATCGACTAATTGGAATTCATTTTCTTTTAATCGTTGATACCAAATGGTCAATTCTGCTAGAAACAAATCCCGAATTTCATTAAGATAAAAGGATTTACCAAGTAACAATTTGAGAGAGGACGAAGCTTCCTCATAAATACCAAAATCATCCTGATTGACATTCAGGCCAACACCGACTACAGACGATTCAATTCGCTGACCTCGTAAGTTATTTTCAATCAAGATTCCGCATACCTTCTTTGAGCCCACATAAATATCATTAGGCCATTTAATTTTTGCACAAGGAATACCAAGTTGCTGAATGGACAACACCAAGCCAATAGCCACTATTTTACTAAGGTAAAATTGCTGATCTATAGGCAAAAAAGATGGGGATAAAACCAAACTCATCAAGAGGTTTTGGTCTTTAGTAGAAATCCAGCTAGTGCCCATTTGCCCACGACCCTGAGCTTGATAATTAGCAGTAATTACAGCTCCCTCAGTTACTTTTTGATTTTTTAACAAGTCTTGAGCGATCAGATTAGTTGAATCAACTTCATCAAATTCTAATAGTTGGCGCCCAAAGATTTGTCTATCTATCATAAAACAAAGGATTTGTAAACAGCAATATTAAGCGTTTCTCAACATTAATTCGTTACTTTTGTTCCATTAATTTAAACACAAGAATGGCTAAAAAAACGATTATAGACGAATCGCAATTATTGACTGATAACATTGTACGAGCAATACAAGAGAAAAAAGGAGACAACATTGTTTGTTTGAACCTTAAAAATATAGATGCAGCAGTTACCGACTATTTTGTTATCTGCGATGGAACATCAAACACACAAGTTTCTGCAATTAAAGATTCTATTGAAAAAGAAGTAAAAGAATCCCTTGGAGAGAAAGCGTGGCACGTAGAAGGAACTGATAATGCGGAATGGATTTTAATGGACTATGTAAACGTTGTCGTTCACATATTCCAAAAAGAGACAAGAGACTTTTTCAATATAGAAGGTCTTTGGGCAGATGCAGAAATCACCAACATTCCATCGATTAATTAACTACACTTTTCAACCTGAATATTTTTTTCTTACGAAATGGCAAATAAAAAAACTCCGAAAGGAAAACAACCCAAAAAGCAATTTAATTTCTATTGGATCTACGTCACCATAGGTGTGCTTTTGATCGCATTGAACCTGTTTAGTTACAGTTCTGGAGCGCAAAAAGTCACTTGGGATAGATTCGTTAACGAAATGCTTGAAGAGCAAGAAATCAGCCGATTAGTGGTTGTCAATAATGAACTTACCGTAGAAATATTTTTAACCAAAGAGGCGCTAGAGTCTGAAAAGTATAAAGATCTGAAAAAGGGAACTTTTAGTAATGCAAATTCTCCTCAATTCTACCTTTCCATTGGTTCTGTTGATCAATTTAGTAGAGACCTTAACCGCGTGCAACAAGACCTACCAGAAGCTGCGCAGGTGAATCCTGAGTACGATCAACGTAAGAATTGGACAGGAGAAATTTTAAGTTGGGTACTTCCGATCATCATCATGATTGGTTTGTGGGTATTTATCATGCGACGTATGTCAGGAGGTGCCGGCGGTCCCGGTGGACAAATCTTCAACATTGGTAAATCAAAAGCAACGCTATTTGACAAAGAAAAAAATGTAAAGGTTTCCTTTAATGACGTAGCAGGCTTAGATGAAGCAAAAGTAGAGATTCAAGAAATCGTTGAGTTCTTAAAGAATCCTAAGAAATATACCGAACTCGGTGCGAAAATCCCAAAAGGTGCATTATTGGTAGGACCTCCAGGAACGGGAAAAACATTGTTAGCGAAAGCGGTAGCCGGAGAAGCTCAAGTTCCATTCTTCAGTCTTTCGGGATCTGATTTTGTAGAAATGTTTGTGGGTGTAGGTGCATCAAGAGTTAGAGATTTGTTTAAACAAGCAAAAGAAAAAGCACCTGCTATCATTTTTATTGATGAAATTGATGCCATAGGACGCGCAAGAGGAAAAGGCACTTCGCAAGGATCGAATGACGAGAGAGAAAACACGTTAAATCAATTGCTAACAGAGATGGACGGTTTTGGGAGTAACTCTGGAATTATTATTTTAGGGGCAACCAACCGAGCGGAAATTTTGGATCGTGCATTGCTTCGTCCAGGTCGATTTGACCGACAAATTTCAGTTGACTTACCTGAATTAAGTGAGCGAAAGCAAATCTTCAAAGTACATGTGAAGCCATTAAAAATTGGGAACTCTGTAGACATCGACTTCCTTTCAAAACAAACCCCAGGTTTCTCAGGGGCAGACATTGCAAACATCTGTAATGAAGCAGCCCTAATTGCAGCAAGAAGAGATAAAAAGTCAATTGATCAACAAGACTTCTTGGATGCGATAGACCGTGTTATCGGTGGTTTAGAAAAGAAAAATAAAATCATCACTAGCGAAGAGAAAAAAGTAATTGCGTTTCACGAAGCAGGACATGCTTCCGTAAGCTGGTTGGTAAAATACGCTAATCCATTGGTAAAAGTTACCATCGTACCAAGAGGAAGATCTCTCGGAGCTGCATGGTACTTGCCGGAAGAACGTCAGATCACTACTACCGAGCAATTGATGGATGAAATGTGCGCTGCTTTAGGTGGAAGAGCTGCAGAAGAAGTAATATTTGGTAAAATTTCTACCGGCGCATTGAGCGATTTGGAAAAAATAACCAAACAAGCTTATGCGATGGTATCTGTATACGGGCTGAATGAAAAGATTGGTAATAGAAGTTATTACGATTCTACCGGACAAAGTGAGTACAGCTTTAGCAAACCTTACAGTGAGAAAACTGGTGAGATGATTGATGAGGAAGTAAGCAAGATGATTGAAGCTGCTTACAAACGAACAAAAGAAATTTTAACCGAGCACAAAGCGGAGCTGACTCAGTTGGCAGAATTACTGTTAGAAAAAGAGGTTATTTTTAAAGAGGATGTTGAAAATATCTTTGGAAAACGACCTGCCGACTTTGACGCAGAAAGAGAAGAAAAGAAACAACTAGAGCAAATTATTGCAGATAAAGAATCGAGCAAAGAATTAGCAGAAGCAGAAAAAGCTAAGGCGGAAGCAGAAGAAGCTAAAAAGAAGGAAAAAGAAGAAACTAAAAAAGTAACAGAAGAGAATAACAACGCTTAATTGCCTCACCATGACCGATGATTGGGTAAAAATCTTTGGAGCATCTCAAGCTTTTATTATAGAAATGCACAAAGGCATGCTCGAAGAAAATGAAATAAAATCGGTAATGGTTAATAAAACAGACTCTATGCATCTGCATTTAAGCAATGCAGATGTGGAATTATACGTTCAGAAAGAAGATGTAATTAGAGCAAAACGATTAATCGAAAAGAATCACTTTGAATAATTTTACACAACGCGCCCTAACAGGTGTTATATTTGTTTTAGTACTGCTCGGTGCTATCGTACTGAGCGAGTTTGCTTCAGCGATTCTGTTCTTCTTTATTATTTTACTAGGCACCAGAGAGTTTTATAGCTTCTTCAGCACAGAAGAAGTAGCTCCACAGCGAACTACAGGAATAGTAAGTTCTCTAATTTATTTTATTCTTACTGTTTTTATCAATCAAGGGCAATTAGAGAGTACAGCTCTTTTCGCATTGGTGCCAATTACCTTTTTTATCTTTCTAAAGGAATTGTTTCGAGACAAACCCACACCAATTGCAAACATATCGTATACGCTATTAGGCATCATTTACGTTGCTCTGCCGATGACTTTGCTATATGAATTGTCGTTTATCAACGACAATCAATTTGGAGGTGAATACAATTACCAAATCGTACTTGGATTTTTCTTTTTATTATGGGCTAATGATACCGGAGCTTACCTTGTAGGTAGAAAGCTAGGTAGAACGAAGCTATTCGAACGTATTTCACCTAAAAAAACATGGGAAGGTTCAATAGGAGGAGCGGTTCTAGGCCTAGCAGTCGGATACCTTAATGCACAGATCTTCCCTGATTTATCATTAATGAATTGGTTGGTCGTGGCGATATTGGTAGTCATTTTTGGATCACTCGGTGATTTGGTAGAGTCCATGTTCAAAAGAAGCCTTGGAATAAAAGACTCAGGAAAACTACTACCCGGTCACGGTGGGCTGCTAGACCGCTTTGATGGAATATTTATAGCGGCACCCATTGTTTATACCTACCTCCGCTTTATATTTGCAATTTAGTATCTTCACATCCTAATATAACCACACCAATAACCATGACATTTCATAAAGAAGGTTACCCAAGTATCGTTTTGGTTCTGATTGTTTCAGCAATTATCAATGCATTAACACATACATTTTTAAATGATTACCCGTGGGCAATCTATTTAGGCTACGCTGTTTCTGCTTTTCTAATTATCGTAATTCTTCAATTTTTTAGAAGTCCCAACAGAACAGTTACCACTAACGAGAATCACATCATTTCTCCATGTGATGGGAAAGTAGTAGTTATTGAAGAAGTTCAGGAAACAGAGTTTATCAACGAAAAGAGAATTCAAGTTTCTATTTTTATGTCACCAATAAATGTGCATAACAATCGGTATCCGATTGCAGGAACGTTGAAAAATTTCAAGTATCACCCAGGTAAATTTCTAGTAGCATGGCACCCAAAGTCATCAACTGAAAATGAGCGAACGACTGCATTGGTAGAAGATGCTAAGGGCAGAAGTGTATTGTTTAGACAAATTGCAGGTGCTTTAGCTAGAAGAATTGTATTTTATGGTAAAGAAGGCGAAAAAGTAGAGCAAGGAACGGAATGTGGATTTATTAAGTTCGGTTCTCGCGTTGATTTATTTCTTCCAATTGGCACCAAGATTAATGTTGCCTTAGAGCAAAAAGTTACCGGTGGAATCGATGTAATTGGGGAATTTCAGTAGTAAAAGAATATAGTTTATTTGAAAAGGCTTTGGGAAACTGAAGCCTTTTTTTGGTTATAACTTTTCTTTTAATAAAAAGTTTGTGGAGCCGTCCGAGTCTTAGTGGAGAATTAACCCCTAGGTGATTAATAGTTTTCGTTTAATCTATAAACTTGTGCTTTGCCTATCCATCGACTCCGGTCTGGATGACAAAGCATAAAACAAATGGGTTTAGGGATTGAGATCAACTTGATAGAAATACTATAGTATCTCTTTCAGTTCTATCAAACCTTTGATGTGGTGTGTAGGTTTAACCTGTGATTTTTTAGGAAATTCAGCCAAGTAAACACTATCCATACCAGCATTTTTGGCGCCTACAATATCGGCTTCAAAATCATCTCCAACCATAATGCTTCGCTCAGCAGCTGCTCCACTCCTATCAAATGCATGTGTAAAAATCTCTTGATGCGGTTTTGACTTTCCATAAAGCTCAGAGATAATCACTTCTTTAAAAAATGGCTCAATTCCGGAGTTTCTGAGTTTTACAAACTGAGCTTCTTTAAAACCGTTGGTAATAATGTGCAGGTCATATTTATCATTCAAGTACTCCAAAACAGGCAAAGCATTTGGCAACAAATGAGGTTTTACACTGCACGTCTCCACATAACGGTCATTAAACGCCAAGGCCATTTTCCGATCATCGATATGAAAATGCTGCAAGGAAAGGTGAAAGCGAAGCTGGCGCAATTCGTCTTTGGTAACTTTCCCTACCCGATACAATGCCCACAATTCTTGGTTTTTTACCCGATAAACCGCAAGAAATTCATCAAAGCTTGGTACGCTTTTATGGGTGAGCTCAAATTCATGATATAAATCGTGAATAGTTTCCAAAGAGTTGCGCTCGAAATCCCAAAGCGTACGATCTAGATCGAAAAATACATGTTCGTAATTTGCCATCTTACTCTTTTTCTCCAAAGGCTAAATCACCTGCATCGCCCAATCCTGGCACAATGTACGATTGAGCTGTGAGCTCCTCATCCAATGCAGCCATCCAAATGGTTACATTACTAGGCAGGTTTCGTTTAGCATACTCTAAACCTTCCGTACTACCAATTACAGAAACGATGTGAACATGTGCCGGCTTTCCCTTTGAGAGCAGTGCTTTGTAAGCAAGTACAATAGAAGACCCTGTGGCAATCATCGGATCAGACAAAATAACAATCTTTTTTTCAATTGATGGACAAGCAAGGTATTCCAATTCAATATCAAACGTACCGTCTTTATGATGCTTTCGATAAGCAGAAATAAATCCATTTTGCGCTGCATCAAAATAATTTAACAACCCTTGATGCAAAGGAAGTCCGGCTCGTAAGATTGTGGCAATAACAGGCTGCTGCTTGAATACAAACTCGTCTGAAACACCCAATGCAGTCTGTACTTCCTTTTGGTCATAAGACATGGTTTTACTGATCTCGTAGGCAAATATTTCGCCAATTCGCTCTAGATTTCTTCTAAAGCGCATACTGTCTTTTTGAATGTTGACATCCCTAATTTCTGCCATAAATTGGCTTGCGATGGACAATTCTTTGTCGAGTACCTTAACCTTTGCCATGTCTTCTATTTTTTTACAAATATGCCTATTTTATTTGTTGATTGATAACCAAAAAGCCGATTAAATGCAGGAGAATATCCTATTTGGAAGCCCGCTTCAATAAGTAGGCGTAAATTTCTTTCCATCCTACCCAGATGTCTTGATCAGATAAGCTTTCATTATGCCACAAACTAATAAATGTGCCATCCACAGCTTTTACCTCCTGAATCATTTCATCAATGGCTTCTTTCGCCTCTTCTACTGTATAGTCATAGTAAAATTTAAGGCTTGCATCCATGATGGCAAAAGGAAATACTTTTAAGTCCGTTTTCATTTCCAGATCTAAGTCATAGAAGTAAAAAGGTGTACAAATACTTGCGCGAAAGCCCATGGTAGCGGCATAACCCATGGAGTAATCTTCCTCAATATCGAAGTGCAATAAATTTCTATAAGTATCTGGAAGGGTAATTTTTAGAAAATGCTGCCTGCTTTTGGTAATGTCTCGTTTTAAAACACCTGATAATCGTTTGATTTCCTTTTCTAATTTATCGGTGTTTTGATTGGAAATAAACCCAGGATGAATTCCAATGTCGGCTACATCAGCAGTTGATTTGATTAAGTATTGAAACTTCCGACTTTCAAAGGGCACATTTTTATCGTTTAAACCATAGTCAGCAACCAAAAAGAAGTAAATAGGACGAACGTTAAACTCCTCATGAACCGCATTTAAATGTTCAAACGTATCATATGGGTCAGCCTGCAGCCCAAAAACCGCTCTCTGCTGTTGCACTAACTTTCTAAACTGAAACTTTAGTCCCAACTTTGCCGCTGCTCCAATGGTTCTAACTACACCTTTTTGCTTGTAAGCATATGCATTATCTACATCTAAGGTGGGAATAAACTGATAAGTTGGTTGCTTGAATTCCAATTGCGGAAAGGCTTCCAATAGTCGATCTCTTAATCGATTTACCCAAAGGTTAATTAATGGACGTTTGATGAATCTATTTTTTACAGCAATACTTTCTTTAGGGTCAAAACGGTCGTAGTGATCACGGATATGTGGCAAATACTCTTCGTATCTAGAAACCAGATAGAATGATAAAGCAAACAAATCAAAAGGAAATAATGACGTCTCTTTTGTTTTAAAGAAAGCGGGAAAACCATCCACTTCGAAAACTTTTAATTCTTGTTCTACTATTCCTATCTGAAATAGAAAATCAACTGCTGTTAGGTGAAGTTCATCGGCTAACGGCCGAAAAGTATAGGATAACTTTGGGCCATCTTCCTTTAAGAATTGTTCCTTATCAGTAGTTACTGTGATTTGAAGACCCAAAAGTTGCCTAAAAATCAAGTCAAGCGTATAGCTCACTCGGTTGGTCTTCTTATGGGTGTAAATTAATATCATTTATAGTAAGCCTTCGTCTGCGAAGCTAAAGTAAGTATTGTCTGCGAAAATCAGGTGATCCAATATCGGAAGATCCAAAATTCTTCCCGCTTCCTTAATTTTTTTAGTCAATTGTTTATCCGCTTCGCTTGGCTTTAAGTTTCCCGATGGGTGATTGTGGCATAAAATTATCGAAGATGCCAACCGATCTAGGGCCATTTTAAACACAATTTTGGCGTCCACTACTGTTTGACTGACACCTCCTTTACTAATGTTTACCTTTTCGATCACTTGGTTTGCTCTGTTGAGCAACAGCACCCAAAACTCTTCATGCGGAAGGTCGTCCATTACTTCGCGCATGACTTCATAAACAGAATTACTTGATGTAATCTTGACACGTTTCAACGGATCACTTTGTTTGCGTCGCCTCCCTAATTCTAAGGCAGCTGTAATGGAAATCGCTTTAGCCTCTCCAATTCCTTTGAATTTTTGCAATTCCGGAATACCCAATTTACCAAGTTCATTTAAGTTGTTTTTAGCCACAGACAAGATCCGCTTTGAAAGGTCAACAGCTGACTCATCCCTACTCCCTGAACCAATCAAGATGGCGATTAATTCAGCATCACTCAGTGCTGTTTTACCTTTTAGCAGTAGCTTTTCTCTTGGACGATCTTCTTCCGCCCAAGCTTTTATTCCTAAATGCTTATCGATGTCCTCCATACGGTTAAAGATAAGGGAATAAATCATTTAAAGAAAATAGAGCAAAAAAAGCATCCCTCCTTTCGGAAGAATGCTATTGCTTTATTAATTATGCCAACCTAATACCTCACCACTCGCTGTGCTGATTGATTATTTTCTGTATAAATCATCAATAAGTAAATCCCTTTTTGTTCTGGTAACTCTATTTGGTGAGAAGTATTTTGAGACAACTCACGCGACGTGATTAATTGACCATTTAAATTATACAGCTCCAATCGCTCTATTTCTTGATTATCATCGACTATAGAAATTACCCCATTAGAAGGATTAGGAAAAAGCATAAATTGATCCTTTATGCTTCTTTTTTCAAGCCCTACTTTTGATATTAGGTTGTTGCGGTAAAGGAAGAAAGTGTTTGTCCCAAATATACTGATACCTGAAAATAAAACATCAATATCATTATCACCATCTACATCGAAGTAAGCAGCTCCTCCATTCACAGAAAATAATAAATCATGATTCGGCATTGGTGAAAAGTTACCCGAATTATCATTTAAATAAACTTGACTTCCAATGTTATTATTTATTTTCATAATAATATCCAAATCGTTATCATTATCAAAATCAGATAACACTTGTTGATAAACATTCAAGTTACCAGCATAAAAACTTGATTGAGTAAACTTACCTAGCCCATTATTTAAATAAACATAAGTTCCCCCAGGAATTGCAGGAGCATGACCTGTAAACACCAAATCGAAGTCTCCATCATTATCAAGATCGGCTAACTCTGAAACCCCTCCTGATACTTGGAATAAGGAATCATTATGTAAGGATAAAGCAAAGTTCCCAGACCCGTCATTTATGTATAGCAGTGCAGATCTACTCCAATTACCAACTGAGTTTGAATCCGTATCTTCTCCTGAAATAAAAACATCAATATCACTATCGCCATCAACATCCGCTACTGAAATACTACCAAACCCTAGGTCTTTAATTAAACAAGTGGTATCTAACACAAATACTCCATTCTGACCAAAGTATAATTTAGTCCTACTAGAACTTGTTGTAAGATTACCAGTTATAATAATATCCTGCTCACCATCATTATTGAAATCTGTCACGGCTACAGAGCTATGGTAAACTCCTTCTAGTTTACTAACTGTATCTTCTGTATAATTCCCTTGTCCATCGTTGAAATAAATTTTTGATTGGGGAACGTCATTAATGTCTCTACCTGTAATAATCAAATCCATATCTAAATCTTGATCTAAGTCGGCAAAAACAGACTGTCCTTGCTTTACTCCAATTATTTGGCTATTTGACAATTGAAAGTTTCCACTTCCATCATTTTTATAGAGTAAAGATTTAGCCTGATGAATTACATCATTTCCTGTCATAAATAAATCTTGATCTTGGTCACCATCAATATCTGCATGCTCTACAACTCCCCATCTTAAACCCTCAATATTTGAAGCTTTCTTTTCATAAAAACCACCATTTTGGTCGCTCAAATATGTGGCAGCAAAACTTCCAGAGCTAGGCTGATTGCCAAATACCACTAAATCTTCAAACACATCTGTATTAAGATGTAATGGAATGACAAAGCCATATTGAACATCAATTAAATCAATTAATGTATCCTCTCTAAGCTGACCACTTTCAAAATTAAATACTTGAGTCATGGCAGTATTATTTATACTTCCAGTAAATATCATATCTAACTTATTGTCATTATTTATATCTAATATAGACAAATTAGCCCAAGACATATTGGGAAAACTGGTAGTGCTATCTAAACTAAATAGCCCACTTCCATTATTGGAATATAAAAAAACTTGAGATGCAAGATTTTGATGTACAGCATCAAGTATTAAAAAATCATTATCCCCATCGTTATCTATATCTGCAAAAAACAACTTTCCTGCAGAAATTCCTATTAGCGTATTTGTTGTATCAACAGAAAAGTAACCGAATCCGTTATTTTTATATGTGGTAGTAAACTTTAACCCGTTTAAGTCCTCACCAGAATAGATCAGGTCTAAATCAGAATCATTGTCTATATCAAAGAAAATGGCATCACTATTCTTCAGTTGTTGAAAAATATTATTTGTATCTAATGAAAACCCACCTAAACCATCATTTAAATATAATTCAGTAATAATAGTTCCTCTTTCTCCTTGACCCGTAATAAAAAGATCTAAATCATTATCTCCATCGACGTCACCAAAAATGGTAGCAGAAAATGTTACCGACGGTAAGGTTTGTTGGCTAACTGTAAAATTTCCATTACCATCATTCAGCATCATATCCGTCTTATATTGATTGAAAGCTAACTCCCCTGAGGTAACAAAATCTAAATCACCGTCTCCATCTATATCACCCAAGTCTCGTGACCAACTAACAGGACTAAACAAATAACTTTCAATTGTATAATTTCCTAACCCATCATTAATATAGGCAGAACTTCCATTTAAGGCTGTTATTATTACATCTATATCACCATCATTATCTAAATCTCCTTTTACAAACTTTCCAAAATCAGATGGGTAAAATTCAGACTTAAATTCGTCAGCATACACCCTTTCAAAGCTTAATTGCTGAGCTGAAAGTTGACCAATAAAACACATTAAAATGATAGAGTAGGATAAACAGCTTTTCATTGGTTTAGAGTTTGAGCATTAAATGAAATTGTAAGTTATACAATATTTTATGACAACAAGACGGTAGAAATAGATTCTTGGTTGTATGAGCTCATCAATTCCACACTGATAATAAATCATCCCTAAACCAAAAAAAGCATCCCTCCTTTCGGAAGAATGCTTTTGCTTTTTTATCTATTTAGCCTAATTAGCTATTCAATCTATTCGCTAAAGCGGTTTCAAATTGGTGCTTTGCTTCTGCTACTGTTCCAAAAGAATCTCCATCGATTAGCATTTCTTTTCCTTCTACTGTTCCAAGGAAGGTATACTCTAATCCGGAAGCGACCATGTGCTCTACAAACTCATCTTGGTTATCTGGGCTGATAGAAACCACTACTCTACTTTGAGCTTCTCCGAATAAATAAGCATCTTTTCTAAAGTCGCTATCTGTTTCTACAGAGAAACCAAAACCGTTTGGCATACCTGCCTCTAATAAAGTAATGAATAAACCACCATCTGCAACATCATGCGCTGAGTTTAACATACCTGCTTGAATCAGCGTTTTTACCTGATTCTGCAATGCATGCTCCTCATCCAAATTAAAGTATGGAGAAGGTGATTGCTTTACTTTATGGTAAGCATATAAATATTCAGATGAATTGATGTCGTTTTGAGCCCCACCAATTAGGTAAATCAAATCTCCTTCATTTTGGAAAGCCAAAGTCGTGATGTTTTTCTTGTCTGATACGATCCCCATCATTCCAATAGTTGGCGTTGGGAATACCGGTACATCCTTTCCATTCTGCATGCTCTGGTTGTAGAAACTCACGTTTCCACCAGTAACAGGCGTTTGGAATTTCTCACAACTCTTTTTCATTCCTTTAATCGCTCCTACAAACTGCCAATATACTTCAGGATTGTAAGGGTTACCGAAATTCAAGCAGTTGGTGATTGCTGAAGGCTCTCCACCTGAACAAATAATATTTCTAGCTGCCTCTGCTACTGCAATAGCACAACCTTCTTCAGGGTTGGCATTCACATATCGTGCATTACAATCTACCGTGAAAGCCAACGCTTTATTCAATCCTTTGATGTTTACAATACCTGCATCAGTAGGCTTGTTGGTACTCATATTAATCGTTCCAACCATTGAGTCGTATTGCTCAATTACCCACTTTTTAGAAGCGATGTTCGGATGATTAATTAAGAAGTAAGCCACTTCTTTTAAGTCTTTTGGCTCCTCTACTGATTCTATCTTGAACTTTTGATTTTCTGCGAAATAAGCCGGCTCTTTGTACTCTCTTTCATAAATTGGAGCTCCACCGCCTAAAACCAATGATTCTGCAGGTACATGAGCAACTAACTTGCCACCCATATAGTATTCTAATTGTCCGCCCTCGGTTACTTCACCGATTTGCTCGCAATTCAAGTCCCATTTATCAAAGATCGCTTCTACCTCAGCTTCTCTTCCTTTCTTTACTACGACCAACATACGCTCTTGAGACTCTGACAATAAAATCTCAAATGGCTTCATCCCTTCTTGTCGTGTAGGCACTTTATCTAAGTCGATGGTCATCCCGAATCCTTCTTTTCCACTCATTTCTGAGGTAGAACAGGTAATTCCGGCTGCACCCATATCTTGCATTCCAATAATTGCATCGGTTTCAGCTAACTCTAAAGAAGCTTCTAACAATAATTTCTCTTGAAATGGATCTCCTACTTGTACTGCTGGTAAATCATTTGCTGACTCTTCGGTAATATCTTTGGAAGCAAATGCTGCTCCGTGAATTCCATCTTTACCGGTAGCAGAACCAACAATATAAACAGGGTTACCAACTCCGTAAGAAGTCGCAGAAATCATTTTATCCGCCTTCATAATTCCCGCAGACATGGCATTTACCAAAGGGTTTGTGTTGTAGCACTCATCAAAGAATACTTCTCCACCCACTACCGGAATACCAAATGCATTACCATAACTTCCAATTCCTTTTACCACGCCTTTCATCAACCATTTCGTTCGATCAGAATCGATAGATCCAAAACGCAATGAATTCAATTGTGCGATCGGACGAGCTCCCATGGTAAAAATATCACGGTTGATACCACCTACCCCAGTTGCTGCTCCTTGAAAAGGCTCTAAAGCTGATGGGTGATTGTGTGATTCAATTTTAAATGCACAAGCTAATCCATCACCAATATCTACTAAACCTGCGTTTTCCTCACCGGCTTCGGCCAGCATATGTGGGCCTTCCTTTGGTAACTTTTTCAACCAAGTAATGGAATTCTTGTACGAGCAATGCTCCGACCACATTACAGAATAAATACTTACTTCTGTAAAGTTGGGTGTACGACCCAAAATTTTCTTGATTAATTCAAATTCCTCAGGTAGTAATCCCAATTCAACTGCCGTTTCTACGGTTGCTTCGTTCAATGTATTGTCTTCCATTTTTTGAAGGTGTGGTTAGTAAGCTGCAAAAGTAAAATTTTGATTCCCATCTACCAACCCAATTAATGCATATTTTTCACCAATGGCTTACTATTTTTAAATTAATTTTGATTCATGACTTTAGTGGTACAGATCAGTGTATTTTTAGCCTTTTTGATGGTATTTATTTACCTCATCAAGCGCCTTAGATTCTTTCAATTAGATGGCATAAAGCCTGCTTTACTGATTGGTGCTTTTTTACTAAAAGTTATTGTTGGTACAGGATTGTGGGCCCTTTACACCTACTATTACACCGATCGCGCTAACGCTGACATTTATAAATACTTCGATGATGGTTACTACCTTTTTATTCAATTAAAAAGCAAACCTCTTTTGGCGCTACAATGGTTTTTTGGATTTGAAAATCAGGAAATAACAGAAATCTTAAAAGGAACCATGAACTGGTCTCGGGAGTATAATTTCGGCGTTTTGAATGATAACCGAACCATGATTCGGTTTAATTTTCTAATCAATTATCTCTCTTTTGGATTTATTCACTTGCACACCCTTTTCATCAATTTCCTCTCGTTTGTGGGACTTGTAGCGATGTATAAAGTAGTTGAAAGACAATTGACGTTGCCAAAATCAGCATTGCTGTTTGCACTTTTTCTTATTCCATCAACGCTCTTATGGGGCTCAGGAATTTTAAAAGAAGGGTTTCTGCTTTTCTCATTGGGCATATTCGTTTATGGGTTCTTTAATTGGCTCGATGAATTTTCAATTAAAAATAACCTTCTATTATTCATTGGAATTGGTTTAATGCTCATCATTAAACCTTACGTTTTCCTATCGTTAATTCCTGTTGTGATTGCTGCCATACTGACCAAACGATTAAAATTAAAACCGCTCTTTGTTTATCTTGGAGTTGTACTAATCGGATTTGCGACTATTGTTGCTGTTCAGCTCTTGGGCATTTTTGATTTGTTTGATTTACTGCAGCAAAAACAAACTGCTTTTTATAATGTAGCCATGCTAAATGAAGCAGGGAGTATTATTTCAGCTCCTTCTATTCAGACGCCTTTGGAAGCGCTCATTGCAATTCCAGAGGTATTGACCACGGTACTTTTTCGGCCTTTTATAACTGAAATTAGCGGTATCTTTTACTTGCTAGCTGCCGCCGAAAATCTACTGCTACTACTTAGCCTCCTTGTAATGCTTTTCTTTTTTAAGCGACCTCAAAAAAAGGCGATCAACTTTATTTATTTTGCCCTTTTTTTCACTCTTATTTTAGGTACTTTAATTGGATGGACTACGCCAATTTTAGGCGCTGTAGTTCGATATAAAGTCCCATTTTTGCCTTTTATATTTTCGCTCATTTTTTCATGTATTGATTTCAATAAAATCAATCATAAATTCAACCTTCCTATCCGATGAAGAATCTGATAATTGTTCTAACAACTTTACTTTTTATGACTTCTTGCTATAAATCAGAAACAGTCGATTTAATTATACATAACGCCACCATTTACACCATGGACGAAACCAACTCGATGGCGGAAGCAATGGCGGTGAAAGATGGAAAAATTATTGCCATTGGACCTGAAAACCAAATCATGAATAAATACTTTGGCGAAAAGACCATTGATGCCGGTACTCGGCCGGTTTACCCAGGTTTCAATGATGCGCATTGCCACTTTTTTTGGTATGGCCGTTCTTTTCAAGAAGTAGATTTGACAGGAGCTAAAAGTTGGGACGAAGCCATACAACGAGTAGTTGATTTCGCTAAAGGAAAAGAGTTAAAATTCATTGGTGGAAACGGATGGGATCAAAATTTATGGAAAGGGCAGGCTTTTCCGACCAAGCAAAAACTGGATAGCTTATTTCCAAATACGCCTGTATTATTAAAACGAGTAGATTCTCATGCTGCAATTGCCAACCAAGCCGCACTAGATATTGCAGAAGTAGATGCAACCACAACTACCGATGGTGGAATTTTCAAGCTTAATAATGGAGAGCTGACCGGTCTCTTAATCGATATGGCGATTACTTATGTAGAGCAAAAATTACCACGTTATTCAGATGAAGAAGATAAAAAGTCGTTGTTGACCGCACAGAAAAATTGTTTTGAAAAAGGGTTAACGACAGTTGCCGATGCCATGCTGGAAAATAAGATGATTCACCTCATCGACGACCTGCAGAAAGAAGGCAGACTAAAAATGCGCATATACGGTATGGCGACTCCTTCGGAAGAGAATTTAGCTGAATATTTATTGGACTCTGCCTATAAAACAGACCGTTTACACATTGGTGCCATTAAATTTTTCGCAGATGGCGCATTGGGTTCTCGAGGTGCTAAATTAATTGAGCCTTACTCAGATGACACGACGAACTCAGGCTTATTCCTGAACGATTCTACCTATTTGCAAGAAATGGCGCATAAAATATACGAATCAGGTTTGCAGATGAACACCCATTGCATTGGTGATGATGCCAACCGATTGATGCTAAACATTTATGGAAACGCCTTAAAAAAGGTAAACGACCGACGGTGGAGAATCGAGCATGCCCAAATCGTTCATCCTGATGATATGAAACTGTTTCGTAAATACACTATTATTCCATCGGTGCAACCAACACATGCCATTTCGGATATGGATTGGGTAGAAGACCGCTTGGGAGCAGATCGATTGAAAAGTTCTTATGCATTTAAAACCTTGCTTTCACAGAATGGATTATTGCCATTGGGAACAGATTTCCCGATTGAAAAAACAGACCCATTATTGACCTTTTACACCGCAGTTGCTCGAAAAAATACAAAAGGACTTCCTGAAAATGGATTTTTGCCTGAAGAAAGATTAAGCCGATTAGAAACCTTAAAAGGAATGACCATTTGGCCTGCAATTGCCAGTTTTGAAGAAAACGAAAAAGGTAGCTTGGAAGTAGGTAAGTACGCCGACTTTGTTTTATTGGACAAAGATATTATGACCATTGAAGAAAGTGACATTTTAAAGGCTAAGGTAATGTATACGGTTGTTGGAGGTGAAGTTGTTTATGGGGATTAATGATTTGAATAAAAAAAACATACAGAACTGATACAGGACTTCGAGTAAACCATCATTTTTTTCATTTGTAATAATTGTTACACAAGTAACCAAGATTGGATAGTAGTTTTACGTCTCAACACTAAAACACCCAACAAATGAATTTCATTAAATTACTATCCATTTCTGCTTCATTTTTTGTAGCAAGCCTAGGATTTTCTCAAACAGCTCCATTTCAAATAAGCATTGAACCAATGACTATTTCAGGCCTTGGAGGCATTCAATCTTTTGCATATGGACAACATAATGGCAAGTGGCTCATAGTTGGCGGTCGCTTAGACGGATTACATCAGAGGCAGCCTTTCGCTGCTTTTGACATCGCAGGTCATAACAACCAAATAATTATAGTTGACCCTGTTAATCAACAAAAATGGTCTGCACCTTTAACTTCACTTCCTGTAGCCATTCAAGAGCAGTTAAGCTCTACCAATATGCAATTTTATCAAGAGGGCGATTATCTATATTGCATAGGGGGGTATGGATACAGTTCGACTGCAGGAGATCATACCACCTACAGCAACTTAACAGCCATAAAGGTTTCTGATGTTATCAACGCGGTCATTAACAATACCAGCTTCACCAATTACTTTAGACAAATTACAGATACGCAATTTCAAGTAACAGGCGGAAGTTTAAAGAAAATAGACAGTACCTATTATTTATTGGGTGGTCAAAAATTTATAGGAAGGTATAACCCAATGGGACCTACACACGGACCTGGATTTATTCAAGAATATACCAATGCGATTAGAAAATTTAACTTATCAGACAATGGCACAACGATTACGATCAGTCATTTAAGTCCATTTATAGATGCAGCAAACCTGCACCGAAGAGATTATAATGCTAAAGCACAAATCCTACCGAATAGAGCTGAAGGAATTACCCTATTTTCAGGCGTTTTTCAGCAATCAGCAAACTTACCATTCTTGAATTCTGTAACAGTAGATGCTAATTCATATGCAGTAGACAGCGCATTCCAACAGTACTATAATCATTACCACTGCCCTACCCTACCATTCTATTCTGAGCTCGAAAACGAAATGCATACCGTATTCTTTGGCGGAATAGCGCAGTTTTATGACAGCTTAGGTGTTTTAGTTCAAGACAACAATGTACCTTTTGTTAACACGATAGCACGAGTTACGAGAGATTCTGCAGGGAATATGGCTGAATATAAATTGCCAATAGTAATGCCAGCTTTATTAGGTTCAGGGGCAGAGTTTATTCCCAACACCACCTTTCCAAAATACAACAATGGAGTATTAAAATTAGACAGCCTGACTACTGATAGTGTGTTGATCGGTTATATTTTTGGAGGAATTAGCAGTACACAACCCAACATTTTCTTTATCAATAATGGAACTCAAAGCTCGGCTAGTAATCAGCTCTTTAAAGTATATGTAAAAAAGCCTAGTCCGTTATCTGTTGATGACTTAAATCGATCAAGCGTAAGTCTGCTTAACCTTACTATCTACCCAAATCCAAACGATGGAGAACTGAACATTCAGTTCAATTTATTAAAAAAAGAAGACGTTTCTATTTCTATTCAAGACGCAAAAGGATCGTTGATAGATAAGATTGCACTGCCCAATTCAAACCCAGGAGAGAACAAATTCAAAAAGAATATCTCTGATTTAACCCGTGGCAGCATATACTTTATTTCTGTAGAAACTTCGACTGAGAAGATTACACATAAGTTAATTGTTAAAAATAAAAGACATTAATAAACTATTGAACACTTCAATTGAGTTGTATAATGAAAGGGCTTTTAAGTAATGCTTTTTCAAGATTTTTTAGGCATTATTTTAATGCCTAATTTTAACACAAATAAAAATCAACAACTATGAAAAAAATCAACATTTTAGCAATTGCTCTAGGATTATTTGCTGCTTCTTGCGGAGATGCTCCAAAAGCCACTGAAACGACAGAAACAAATCAGGATGAAATGCATGACCATGCAGGACATGACCACGATGCCATGATGGAAAAAGCAGAAGAAACGAAAGAAGTAGAGCCATTAGCTATTCCAGAAGGAGCGCGCGTATTTTTCGCCAACTTAGAAGATGGACAAACTGTTAGCTCTCCGTTTAACGTGCAATTTGGAATTGAAGGAATGGAAGTTGAACCTGCCGGAGAATTAAATGAAGGCAAAGGCCATCACCATGTGATCATTAATGGCGCTGCTCTAGAGAGAGGCACAATGGTTCCTGCAGATTCATTAAATATCCACTACGGAAAAGGACAAACAGAAGCTGAATTAGACCTTCCTGCCGGCACGCATACGTTAACGATGCAATTTGCTGATGGATATCACCAGAGTTATGGTGAGCAAATGAGCGCGACAATTACCGTAGAAGTAGAATAATCTTACTGAAAAATAATAGAAGCCACACCAACAATGTTGATGTGGCTTTTTTTATGCTTAATGCAATAAAGTTATTGTTCCCTTTCGGTTATACTTTCCTGAAATCAAATAGACATAAGTGCCATCCTGAACATCACTTCCCTTATAGGTTCCATTCCACTCAAAGTAGCAATCGGTTGATTCAAACAAGAGCTCTCCCCATCTATTGAAAATGGCAATTCTCATCTCAAATGGAGAAGCAAAAGTGAGCTTAAATACATCGTTGATGCCATCACCATTTGGTGTAAATACATTGGGCACAAATAACTCTCCTCCGCCATCCAAAACAGTAATCTCTTTCTTAGTTGTTGCCTCACATCCATTTTCTCCAACAACTTTCAGCTCTACAGTATAAACTCCTGGCTCAAATACATGCTGAGGATCTTTTAATGTGGAGGAAGCCCCATCGCCAAAGTCCCACAAATACTGTGCATTAGGATTATTTATAGCAAAAAATGAATAAGACAATGTATTTAGTGGATCAACATTAAACGTAAAATCAGCATTTACAGTTATTACATTTACCGTAGCGTCTACGGTCGTATCGCATCCCGTAGGGTTTGGCCTTACATACCTAATCGTAGTGGGGTTCGATATAGATAGTCCATTAACAACCACAGTTTCCCCATCACAGATGGTGAAGGTTTCTGTTATAGTAATTGGAGCAGTTACAGTAACAATTACGGTATGAATACTATCACAGCCGCCTGATAATTGAGTGGTATCTGCATAGGTTCCGCTTGCTGTTATCTGCTGGCCATTGAAGTTAAAGGTCTCCCCTTGACATAGATTAACGGTCTGTGTGCTGTTTTTTGCACCATTTAACGAGACAGTGGTCGTCAATAACGTATCACAGCCACCGGTAGTGCTTGGTATTCTATCAACGTAAGTTCCTGCTGTTGTTTGAAAGCTACCTTGCAAAAACACTGAGTCTCCTTGACAAATAGCTACAGTTGCACTTTTTTGCTCGAGCGGATCTACAACAACCGTATATTGAACGATACTATCGCACTTGCTAAAAGCCGGCAAGGTATCATTATAAACACCGGCTTGTTTGATGTAGCGTCCATTAATTAATGTGCTGTCGCCATCACAAAAACGAACGTTTACCGTTTGCTGCACACTAAAAGGATTAAAACTATTACTACTACCCAGACAAGCTACAGAACTAACCGTCCACCCTTGTACATTGGTGGATGAACTAGAAGGCCATGAATTTGAAGAAAACCCATCTAAAGAGGTATAACGAGTGCAGTTATCGCTATCTCTTGTTATTTTATTTTTAAAAAGCCCTCGAGAATTTCCATCAATCTTAGGTGCGACATCTGTTCCAAACAGGTTGATCATATCAACAAATTGAGAGTTGGCCTGATTGGCAGCGGCAGGACCTAAAGTAATGGCAACACCATCATTGTCATTTGTACCGGCAGTAATATTAGATAAAACAATGTCAAATGAACAAGGCATTGTAAAGTCAGAAGGATTATTGGCTATAGTGAGGGTTTGATTAGATGGAAGAAAGCCAGTTAATTGCTCACTAGCGCCAAAAGTGGCATTTCCATTGGTAAAATAATGGAAATAGTAATTGGATAAATTTAGTGGCGCAGAAGTTGGGTTATACACCTTTATCGCAAACCCTGAGCCAGAACTCCAATCAACAAATTCAGTAATAATTAAATCATTTAGCTGTGCTTTCGAACTGATAGAAAACAGTAATAATAGGGCTAAGAGTATTCTCCTCAAATCAGGTAAATTTTAAAAGTCGGTGCAAAAGTAAGGCTATCATAGTTAAGTAAACATTAATTATAGATGTTCTTTTTCAACAACTTGTCTTTTTTTTATCAAAAATACGTACGTATTTATACATAATCTAAAAAAATGTTATATATTTGAAGGGTAATCAGGAATGGTTACAGCCTTTCTAGAGGTTCATAATTCAGTAGTAGTTTTTTAGGGAATGGAAAAAGCGGATCGTTGATCTGCTTTTTCTGTTTTAAGTCCACTCCTCCTCTCGTAATTACTTACTGCCATTCATAAAAAACACATCGATTCTTATTGCAAAAAGATTAAGTTTGTTCTCAAATAATAATCGATCATGAAAAAAATATACTTAATACTGCCCGCTGCTGTTATGATGGCATGCGGACAAGCTCCAAAGGAAGAGAGCACAACGGAGGCAGCTAAACCAAGTGGTTTTGAACTTTCAAACCTTGATACCTCTGTTGCCCCATGCGACAACTTTTATCAATATGCCATCGGTGGTTGGTTAAAAGGGAACCCAATACCATCTACAGAAAGCAGATGGAGCAGCTTTAATGTGGTGACGGAAGGCAACAACACACGACTAAGAGCTATTTTAGATGAATATGCTGCAATGACAGGTGCAGAAAAGGGAACCAAAGAGCAACAAATTGGAGACTTTTATAAGAGTGCCATGGATACCGCTAAATTAACCGAACTTGGTGCTTCTCCAATTATGCCCTACATGGAGCAAATTGCAGCAGTATCTACCAAAGAAGAGCTCGTTCAGTTAGCTGCAAACTTTAGCACAATGGGCGTAGGTTCTATGTTCGGGATGTACATTGGCCAAGACGACAAAAACAGTTCGGCGTACATTACCCACGTTTATCAAAGTGGATTAACCTTACCTGATAGAGATTACTATCTAAAAACAGATGAAAAATCTGAATCCATCAAAACTGCATACAACGAGCATATCCAAAAGATGTTTATGCTTTTAGGCGAATCAGCTGAAGCTACCGAAGAAAAAGCAGAGACCGTAATGAAAATTGAATCTGCTCTCGCTGAAATTTCTATGAGCCGTGTGGAAAGAAGAGATCCTAACAAAACATACAATAAATTTAGTTTTGCTGATTTCAAAACCGAATTTAAAGGCGTTGATTGGGATGGATATATCGGAACATTGGGCTTATCGAATGTAGAAGATATCATTGTGGGACAACCTGATTTTATAAAAGGAGCCATATCATTTTTAGACAAATTCACCATTGAAGAATGGAAAACTTACATGCAGTGGCATTTAGTGGATAACATGGCTTCTTATTTAGGTGATGAGTTCGAGCAGCAAAACTTCAGCTTTTTTGCGACTACCTTAAGAGGTACGAAAGAAATGAAGCCGCGATGGAAACGCGCTTTAGGTACCGTAAATGGCAGCTTGGGAGAATTATTAGGAAAGGCTTTTGTGGAGCGTCACTTCCCGGAAGAAAGCAAAGCAGAAGTAAGCCAAATGGTAGAGAATTTACGTTCAGCATTTAAAGTGAGGATTGAAAACCTGACTTGGATGGGTGATTCTACAAAAGAGAAAGCGCTTGAAAAACTAGCTTCTTTCAATAAGAAAATTGGTTATCCTGAGAAATGGACAGATTATAGCAGCTTAGAAATCACCGATAACTTTGCACAAAATATCATGAATGCTCGAAAGTTTAACTTTCAAGATATGATTAGCAAATTGGGTAAGCCAGTAGATAAAGACGAATGGTACATGAGCCCACAAACGGTTAATGCTTACTACAGCTCATCTCAAAATGAAATTGTATTTCCAGCAGGAATTTTACAACCTCCATTTTACGATAAAGATGCCGACGCAGCCATCAATTATGGTGGAATTGGCGCTGTAATTGGTCATGAATTTACACATGGTTTTGATGATCAAGGCAGCAAGTATGATGCAGAAGGAAACTTAAAAAATTGGTGGACAGATGCTGACCGAGTTGCTTTTGACGAACGCGCAAATAAAGTGGTAGAGCAGTTTAACAACTTTGAAGCGTTAGATAGCGTATTTGTAAATGGCAAGTTGACGCTAGGTGAAAATATTGCTGACTTAGGTGGTTTAATTTTAGCTTATCACGCTATGGAAAAATCATTTGAAGGAAAAGAAACTCCGGGAATGATTGATGGATTTACGCAGCAACAGCGATTCTTTTTAGGATGGGCTCAAGTATGGCACATGAATATGACAGAAGAGGAGTTAAGAAACCGAATTATTACTGATCCTCATTCTCCTGGTGAGTATAGAGTAAGAGGTCCATTAGCGAATCTTACTGAATTTAGTGAGGCATTTGGTTGTGAGCCTAACAGCCCAATGGTAGCGCCAGATTCTACAAGAGCAGTTATTTGGTAACCCAAGCAATTGATTATAATTATCAACTCCTTTTCGATTCGTCGGGAAGGAGTTTTTTTATTTAATGATAACTTGATGATGGTAAACCCACCTATTAATTACAAACTATATCTATCAAAAAAGTAAATTCGCCAAATGAATCAGCTGTACGCTATTTATCATTTTATTCGCCATTTATTGGTTTCCAATAAGCGCGGGCACGGCGTGCACTCCCCTTTTGTGTATCAATTTGTAAAAGATGTGATCGATCATCAAGAGCAGTTTTACTGTTTTGAAGACATTGAATCACTGCGCGCAAAATTATTACTCACCGATCAAGAAATCGCAGTAACAGATTTAGGAGCGGGCTCTCGAACCAACAATTCGAACAAGCGAAAGATTGGCAGCATTGCCAAAAGCGCATTAAAACCAAAAAAACAAGCACAATTGCTCTTTAGAATTGCCAATTATTTTCAGCCGAAAAAGAGCATCGAACTAGGTACTTCTTTCGGACTTAGCTCGCTTTACTTATCGCAGTGGAGTCAAAAGAGTCAGCTAATGACTATAGAGGGTTGTCCAAACATTGCCAAAATTGCGCAGTTGAATTTCGAGAAACTGAGCGCAACCAATATCCAGCAATTTGTCGGCGACTTTAGGGAGCAACTACCCAAAGCACTAAATCAATCGAAAAGCGTGGACCTCATTTATTTTGATGGCAACCATACCGAAGAAGCTACAATGGATTACTTTGAGCAATGCCTGCCCTTTGCGCATAATGATAGCGTGTTTATCTTCGATGATATCTATTGGAGTAAAGGAATGACCAATGCTTGGAGAAGAATTAAAGCAGATGAGCGAGTTAAGGTAACCATTGATACTTATTATTTTGGGTTAGTCTTTTTTAGAAAAGAACAACCAAAAGAAGATTTTACCGTTTATCATTAAACGGAGGAACTGATCGCCTAGAATTCAATAAATTTGAATGAAATACCCTATTATGAATCCAATCATCAGCATTAATGACCTTACCAGAAACTTTAAACTCGGTAATGAAGTTATAAAAGTACTTAAAGGCCTCACTTTTGAAGTACAACGAAATGAATATGTCGCCCTAATGGGACCATCGGGCTCTGGAAAATCTACACTTATGAATATTTTAGGGTGTCTGGATACGCCTACCGGTGGCGATTATGTTCTGAATGACAAAAATGTCAGCAAGCTAACTGATAATGAATTGGCGGAGATTAGGAACAAAGAGATTGGTTTTGTATTCCAAACATTTAATCTGCTTCCACGATCTACGGCGTTAGAGAACGTCGCACTTCCGCTCATCTACGCAGGTAAAAACAATGCCGACCGAAAAGAAATCGCCACCAATATGCTCACGCAAGTGGGGCTAAGTGACCGATTAGACCATAAGCCTAATGAGCTATCAGGAGGTCAGCGTCAGCGTGTAGCAGTGGCTAGAGCAATGGTAAATTCCCCTTCCATTATTTTAGCAGATGAGCCAACAGGAAACCTGGACACCAAAACTTCATATGAAATCATGGCGCTGTTTGATGATATCCATAAAAAAGGGAACACCATCATTTTGGTAACACATGAAGAAGATATTGCGCAACATGCTCATCGGATTATCCGTTTGAGAGATGGCGTAATCGAATCGGATATCAAAAACGAAAACATTACTTTAGCCAATCATTAAACAAAGCTACCTAAAGGCTGTTTGAAGAACCAAACAAAACACAGATGAAAGTTTATACGAAGAAAGGTGATAAGGGAATGACGTCATTAATTGGCGGAACACGCGTACCGAAGCATCACCTGCGAATAGAATCATATGGAACAGTGGATGAGTTAAACTCTTACATAGGTGTCATCCGAGATCACGAAATCGGCAAAGAAGAAACCGCCATTTTAATAGAAGTGCAAGATCGATTATTTACCATTGGCTCTTTATTAGCCGCTGACCCGGGCAACTCCAACATGAAATTGCCAGAGTTATCTCAATCAGATATTGAATTCTTGGAACAAAAGATTGATCAAATGGATGAAGAGTTACCGCCAATGCGCAACTTTGTATTGCCTGGAGGGAACCAAGCCATCAGCTTTTGTCACGTGGCCCGCTGCGTGTGCAGACGAGCAGAGCGAATTACGGTACATTTAAGTGAAGAATCTCCTGTAGATGAAACCATTATGCAATACTTGAACCGTCTTTCAGATTACTTGTTTGTATTATCAAGATATCTGACGAAAAAAATGGGTGCTCCGGAAACGCCTTGGGTACCTCGACAATAAAAAGTAGGCATAACCGCCTTATTTTATATAAATTAAATAATTATTAATGATTTTTAAAAAAGGCGATTTTTAACCGTTGAAAAAATTACATTTGCAAAAATCAAAATTAGAAGAATATGTACTGGACGCTTGAACTTGCTTCAAATTTAGAAGACGCTCCATGGCCTGCAACCAAAGATGAGTTGATTGACTTTGCTATTAGAACTGGCGCACCTTTGGAAGTGGTAGAGAACTTACAAGAATTAGAAGATGAAGGTGAGTCTTATGAAACCATTGAAGACATTTGGCCTGATTATCCGACGAAAGAAGATTTCTTCTTCAACGAGGATGAATATTGATCAATATTAAAAACATACAACCCCGTTCCATTTAAGGTGGAACGGGGTTTTTTTATGGCTTTATTAACAGCTGATAATAAACAAAAAGCGCATTAATTTACCTACTTTTGAAGGTAGATTTTTTAAGAAGAAGAGAATATATATATGTTAGGTTCAATCAATAAGTTATTCGGGAAAATATTAGGAAATAAATCCGACAGAGACATCAAAGCCTTGTCGCCCCTAGTGGATAAAATCAAAGCGGAATATGCGACACTTAGCGGTATATCCAACGACCAGCTGAGACAAATGACTGCCGATTTTAAAGCTAAAATCAGCGCATCATATCAAACAGAACAAGAGCGAATTAATCAACTGAAGCAAGAAATTGATGCACTTGAAGACGTCGACAAGAAGGAAAACTTGTACAAAGAAGTTGATGAATTAGAGAAGAAAGTCATCGATATCATCGAAGCGACATTGCTGGAGATTTTGCCAAAAGCATTTGCTGTGGTAAAAGAAACTGCTCGTCGATTCACAGAAAATGAAAAAGTAGAAGTTACTGCCAATGATATGGACCGTGATTTTGCTGCACAACGTGACAGTATCGAAATCGTTGGTGATAAAGCATTATGGCATAACCGATGGGATGCTGCAGGCACGGAAGTGATTTGGAACATGATCCACTACGATGTGCAATTGATCGGTGGTATCACCCTTCACGAAGGTAAAATTGCTGAGATGGCTACAGGAGAAGGTAAAACATTAGTTGCTACACTTCCTGTATACTTAAATGCTCTTGCAGAAAGAGGCGTTCACTTGGTAACGGTAAACGACTACCTTGCAAAGCGTGATAGCGAGTGGATGGGGCCATTATTTGAATTCCATGGCATGACCATCGACTGTATCGATAAACATCAACCGAATTCTGACGAAAGAAGAAAAGCGTATTTAGCTGATATTACATACGGAACCAACAACGAGTTTGGTTTTGATTACTTACGTGATAATATGGCAAGAACTTCTGACGATTTAGTGCAGCGAAAGCATCACTACGCCATCGTCGATGAGGTCGATTCTGTTTTGATTGATGATGCTAGAACACCATTGATTATTTCAGGACCAACTCCGAAAGGAGATATCCACGAATTTTATGAGTTAAAACCACGTATTGAAAAGCTACATGCGGCTCAGAAAAAATTAATAACAACACTTCTTGCAGATGCTAAAAAAGCATTTCAAGGAGATCCAAGTTTCGATGGAAAGGAAGGAAAAAAGAAGGAAGAAGAAGCAAGCATGGCTTTACTTAGAGCCTTTAGAGGTTTGCCTAAAAATAAAGCGCTGATCAAATTTCTTTCTGAACCCGGTATTCGGGCTCGCTTGCAAAAGGTAGAAAACTACTATTTGCAAGATCAAGGAAAAGAAATGCATAAAGTAGATGCTGAGTTATTCTTTACCATTGATGAGAAAAATAATACCATAGAATTAACTGAAAAAGGACTCGACCTTATTTCAGCAGAATCAGGAGATGATAAAGAGTTTTTCATCCTTCCAGATATTAATCTTTCGATTACCGCTTTAGAAAATGAAGCCATTTCTGATGAGGAGAAGCTTGCAAAGAAAGAAGCGATTATTCAGGATTATTCGGTAAAAGCGGAACGAATTCACACCATCAACCAGTTGCTAAAAGCCTACACCTTATTTGAAAAAGATACGGAGTATGTAGTAATGGATAACAAGGTGAAAATTGTAGACGAGCAGACTGGTCGTATTATGGACGGAAGAAGATATTCTGACGGACTGCACCAAGCGATAGAAGCAAAAGAAAATGCAAAAGTAGAAGCTGCAACGCAGACCTATGCTACCGTAACGCTTCAAAACTATTTCAGAATGTACAACAAACTGTCGGGAATGACAGGTACGGCTGAAACGGAAGCAGGAGAATTCTGGGACATCTATGAGTTAGATGTGGTGGTTATTCCAACTAACCGCCCAATTGCTAGAGACGATCGAGAAGATTTGGTGTATAAAACCACCCGAGAAAAATACAATGCAGTAAGTGAAGAAGTAGTTCGCCTAGTAGGTGAAGGCCGACCAGTATTGGTGGGTACTACCTCTGTTGAAATTTCTGAATTATTAAGCCGAATGCTTAAAATGAAGGGAATCAAGCACCAAGTATTGAATGCGAAACTGCACCAAAAAGAAGCAGACGTAGTTGCAGAAGCCGGTAAAAAAGGTGCTGTTACCATTGCGACCAACATGGCAGGTAGAGGTACGGATATTAAGCTGAGCCAAGAGGTAAAAGACGCTGGTGGTTTAGCCATCGTAGGTACTGAGCGCCATGAGTCTCGTCGAGTAGATAGACAGTTAAGAGGTCGTGCAGGTCGTCAAGGAGATCCGGGTAGTTCTCAGTTTTATGTTTCGTTGGAAGACAACTTAATGCGTTTATTTGGTTCGGATAGAATTGCCAAATTAATGGACAGAATGGGAATTGAGGAAGGTGAAGTAATTCAGCACTCCATGATTTCTAAATCCATCGAAAGAGCCCAGAAAAAAGTAGAGGAAAATAACTTTGGTGTGCGTAAGCGATTATTGGAGTATGATGATATCATGAATTCCCAGCGTGAAGTAATTTACAAGAGAAGAAGAAATGCACTTTTCGGCGAACGAATTAGCGTAGACATTGCCAATATGATGTTTGACACCTCCAGTGCATTGGCAGAGGAAAATTTAGATATGCGCGATTTTGAGAATTTCAAAATGGATGTCATTCGAAACTTCTCTATTGAATCTCCAGTAGATGAAAAAGCATTTATGCAATCGAACAATGATGAATTGACCGACCAATTGTATCAAAGTGCGATGAGCCACTATACAAGAAAGTCGAAACTTGTAGCGGAAACAGCACTTCCTGTAATTAAAGACGTGTATGAAAACCAAGGTGATCAGTATAAGAATATTGTGATTCCTTTTACAGATGGAAAGAAATCCATCCAGGTAGTAGCTGATCTTAAAAAGTCATACGATTCAAATGGAAAAGAATTGATTGCCACCTTTGAGCGCAATATTATTCTTGCCATGATTGACAATTCATGGAAAGAGCATTTACGTGAAATGGATGACTTAAAGCAATCGGTGCAAGGAGCGGTATACGAGCAAAAAGATCCTTTATTGATTTATAAGTTTGAAGCATTTGAGCTGTTCAAACAGATGATTGATAAAACGAACCGTGAAGCCATTAGTTTCTTGGTGAAAGGGAACTTGCCTACACAAGACCCTAACCAACAAGCACAAGTGCAAAATGCACCACAGCAGCAAAAAGAACAGCCTAAACTGCAAACTTCTCGATCAGAGGTGGCAGCTAAAGGTAGCAACCAACCACAGCAGCAAAGCAGCGGACAGCAAGCGGGGCAAAACACGCAAGAGCGACAAGTAACCCAACCAATTATAGCCGAAAAGCGTGTTGGACGTAATGAACCTTGCCCATGTGGTAGCGGTAAAAAGTTCAAACAATGCCACGGCAAATAATCGGATAAAATCAACAACAGTAAAGGCGTTACTTTTTAAAAGTAGCGCCTTTTTTTGTTTTATTATATTCAGGAAAAACACCACCAAAAAGGTTCTCAAGCCATGCAAATGCAAGACCTCCAATATTATTTCTCCCATTTACGGGACTAAACAACATCCCATAAGTAGCTCATATCGAAAAATATAGTTATATTTGAGTGTAAATCAATGGACCAAAACCTAAAACAAAGACGATGAAACAATCATTACTCATTCTTATTTTTGCTTGCATTTCCACAGTATTTGGCCAAACCAATACCTACCACTCCTTTCCGATCAACACAGCCGTTTGGAACGTTAATGCAAGTGCTGTTTGTTTAACTAGTGGCTCTACCATAGAAGACTATTCTATCGTATTTGATGGCGATACTACCATTAACAACAGCATTTATAAAAAACTAGTGATTCCTTATGTTGATAGAGCTAGTTTCGGAATGTGCAGCGTAAAAAATGCAGGTTATCAAGGTGCTATTCGTGAAGATGTGTCCAATAAAAAAGTGTTTTATATCAAACCACAAGAAACTGCTGAACAGTTGCTTTATGATTTTACATTATCTGTTGGAGACTCCATTAAAGGAGTCCTCGATATGGGCATGGGCGATACAGTTATTTCAATTGACTCGGTATTAGTTGGAAACAACTACAGAAAAAGATGGAACATTAACACTTGCTATAGTATATCCATAATAGAAGGAGTTGGATCCACTTACGGTCTTATAGAAGTATCTCCAGGCTGCATAACTGACATGCCAGATTATAGCCTTACCTGTTTTCAAGGAGACTCTACTGCAACCTTCCCGGCAAGCAGTTCGAATTGTCAAACCATTACGTCAATAACTAACAACAACCTCAACACAATACCGATCTCTGTATTTCCGAACCCGACCAAGGGTGAAATAAACATCGATTTTAATGATCGAAAAATAAAAGAAGTTAGGCTGTTTAACCTTTTAGGTGAGCGCATAGAAACGAGAGATGCTACCAATACGAACCGCTTAACTATTGACAACCTGCCAGTAGGCACAATAATGATCGAACTGATTGGTGAAAAGAATCAGCGCTCACACCACAAGATTATTGTGAGTGAGTAAACAGACCACTATTGAAAAAGTAGAAATGTAATTTGAAAAGCATTGAAACACAATTTCAATTTTTTTACTCAGGAACAGGTTATTAATCCACCTTTCTAAAACTAAACTTCGCCTGACTGGATATAAGTGTGAGCGATATTCCATTGATTTCATAGCTCATAGGCCGCATTAGGTCATTTACATAATTTTGTTCGTGCTGAAAATTATCACAATACATTTCCGTAATAGCCATATTCATGATCCTTAATGAATCTACATCAACATACAAATCTGCAGATAGGGAATTACAACCAGTGTTTCCATAGACCTTTTTAGTAGTCAAATTAAACTCTAAATAAGCGGCTGCTTGAGCATCTCCTACTGCTATTCCATCTGTTTCTCTTAGCGCCCATATATCGTGTAACCGATAGTTAATGTTTGTATTTTGTGGTTCAACTGTCTTTTCTATCACAGGGGATGCACTGCGGCAGGCAAACAATACAATAACTATCCAAAAACTATATCTTTTCATCTTACTTTACTCTTCCCCAGCTAGGGCACAGCCAAGGGATGCTTCTATTATCCACCACTCGACATTCTGGGCTGTTTCTGATGAAAAAATTAAGATTAAAATATAAATCTATAGCTCTCAAATCTCCTCGACGCATAAAAGGTAAAATGTTGTCACTACCAATTGCCAAATAACCCAAACGGAGATAAAACCCAGCTTGAGGAACCGTATAATTGGATAATGTAAGCGGAATTGAAGCAGAAATCCAACGACTTTCAAATCGTGGAGCCACGGCAATTAAATTGGACCGTTCAACACCAAATGAATTTCTAAAACTTAGCCGTTGATTAATCCTGGCGTTCAAATAAATATAATCGGCCAAGTAAAAATCTCCTTGAATTGATAACGCAGTTGGCAAAAAGGCGGTGTATTTACTACCATCTTTTCCCAAAACTGTTTCATCTCCATCGAACAAATCATCTACGGTGATGGTATCTCTTTCTTGCAGATCAGCAAAGCGAGCATCATCACGATACCTGATATACCCCAAATCAAGTAAAGAAACCCCTAATCGGTAACGATAATCCACGACTCTACATCCACCATTTCGCGAATGTGGCAAGTATTTGTTGACGTTATCAAACATCCCTTTATAAGTAACTCCTAGATCCATTCCCCATCCTTTACCTGAACCGAACTGCGCCTCAGTATAAGAGTACTTCCCTTCTGCTTCTCGAATGGTACCTTGCCCTTGATTAACATCTACAATTCCATTTCTAATATTAAACGACGACTGCTGAATACCATACAACCGATTGATCGTAACACCGGCACTAATCATTTCATATTCCCTACTTCTTAAAATTCTACCATAAGAAATACCTATTTCGCCCCAGCTCATTGTTTTGAATCGTCCGTTTTCCATGCGGTAAGTACCATCAGAAATTTCATCTGTATTCTCATCATTAATTAATTCCACTAAGATGGATGGAACTCGGTTCATATTGCCATATCCTCGCATAGCAGTGTGAATACCGAATGCATTCTTTTTATAACTTAATGTTGCGGAAGGACCTGAAACCTCAGCTGCTATGAAGCCTCGAGCGTACTTAGTCGGCTCATCAAATATAGGGTCGCCAATATCGGTTTTGGGTAGTAAAGAACTGTTGGCGTAATTGATAACATTACTTCGAGCAAAGATATGGGCACCAACTGTATTGATAGATAAAAAAAACTTCTGATCAACCATTAAAGCTGGATTTACTCCAACTTGTTTTACCGGCAGAAAATTATCTGTAGTCACGCCAATTTTTTCTTGAGAGAAAGTAAAAATCGGGGTCAACAAAAAAGACATAAAAAGAACTTTTATGAAGCTATTTTTTTGATTCATTGTACAGTATAATTGGGACTCTCATAGCAAAATTAAAAAATGAAGGTAGTACTTTTTACTTAGGTGTGAAAAAACTACTTTAGCTTTTTCTATGAATAAGAAACTACATTATTCCAATAAAATTATACAAGCATTAGCTTATTTCAATATTTTCAATCATCCTTTGAAAAAAGAAGAAATAATGCGTCTTTCTGGAGTTGAGCCAAATGAAGTCAATGAGCTACTTTCTACACTAATTGAAAAGAAAATCTGCTTAAAGTCATCAACATACTACAGTTTATCGGACAATATTGAATCGCTTGTAAAACTTCGAATAGAAAAAGAACAACAAGCTAAGCACTACTTTAAAAAACTACCGAGCTACGCCAAATTAATAAGTTCGTTCCCATTTGTTAGGAGCATTGCGATATCAGGCTCCTTGTCTAAAGGAGTGATGCATGACGATGGTGACATCGACTATTTTATAATCACTGCACCTAACCGCTTGTGGATTTGCAGAACATTTTTGATTTTATTTAAGAAAATATTTCTTCTCAATTCCAAAAAGTACTTTTGTGTCAATTACTTGGTTGATGAGAACCACCTAGAAATTATTGACAAAAATATCTTTACTGCAGTTGAAGTCACTCATTTAGTCCCCGTTTACAACCAACGACTAATTGATCACCTAAAGACAGCCAACAATTGGACCGATGAATACTTTCCAAAATTTGGTCATCAAGTTAAGGTTAAGCAGGTAAGTGAGTACAAAGCCCTTAAAAAACTTGTAGAAAGATTATTAAATGGAAGTTTTGGGGAGCGATTAGACCTCTTCTTT
Source organism: uncultured Acidiluteibacter sp. (assembly GCA_965660325.1). Lineage (GTDB taxonomy): Bacteria > Bacteroidota > Bacteroidia > Flavobacteriales_E > Vicingaceae > Acidiluteibacter. The sequence goes on along the minus strand of CBFHZL010000002.1, from coordinate 15,174 downwards.
ATGAAAAAAACCTATGACCGATGGGGTAAAAAATTCAAGCATTTTGACCCACAAAAACTACAATTAACCATGCGGTCAGATCGCGGAGTTTCCAAACATCACCCAAGAGATTTTCAACAAAAAGTACTCGCTGCTTACCAAAATAGAATAGACCAAATAAACGCTAATTCATGAGAGTTTTATTTACCCATAGTTATTTTTTACGCTTTGATGAGAAGCAGTGGAATCAGCGCAAGCCCTATCCACCCTTAGCAACTATCCAAGCAGCGTCATTACTGCGAGAAAATGGTTACGAAGTAGCGCTATTCGATACCAACTTTGTCGAAGACCCTATGGAACTCGAAGAAAAGTTAGCTAATTTTTCTCCGGATGTTTTGGTGGTCTATGACGATGGATTTAATTACTTAACAAAAATGTGCCTTACTCGAATGAGAGAGGCTGCATTTAAGATGATTGAATTGTCGAAATCGGAAAATATAAATGTATTTGTTTCAAGTAGTGATAGTACGGATCACTTCGAGCAGTATTTAGCTAAAGGTGCCGACGCTGTCATATTAGGAGAAGCGGATGAAACATTACGTTTATTGGTATCAGCAATTGCCAACAAAGAAAACTATGAGTCTGCTGCAGGAATTGCATTCAAGAAAGATGGTTCAATCGTTGAAAATGCCAAACGACCGGTCTTAACCGACCTCACCAATTTGCCTTTACCTGCTTGGGATTTAGTAGATATTAAACCATATCAAGATGCTTGGAGCAAACATGGTTACTTTTCGATCAATATCGCTACCACAAGAGGTTGCCCGTATAAGTGTAACTGGTGTGCGAAGCCGATTTATGGGAATCGATATAACAGCAGGTCACCACAGCATGTAGTAGATGAAATTAAATTAATTCGGGAGTATTTTGATTTTGATCATATCTGGTTTTGCGATGATATTTTTGGCTTGAAGCCAAAGTGGGTTCAAGAGTTTAATGAAATTCTTAACAGAGAGAAAATTGTAATTCGCTATAAAATTCAATCGCGTGCAGATCTTCTTTTAAAAGATGACACCATAAAAAGTTTAGCAGATTCCGGTTGCGATGAAGTGTGGATAGGAGCAGAAAGTGGCTCTCAAAAAATATTGGATGCCATGGATAAAGGAACCAGCATTCAGCAAATTGAAGAATGCACAGCACTAATGAAAAAGCACGGCATAAAACCATGCTTCTTCCTACAATTTGGCTACTTAGGTGAAGAATGGGAAGATATTCAGGCTACCCTTCAAATGCTTTTCAAGCTCATGCCACATGATATTGGCGTTTCAGTATCCTACCCTTTACCTGGCACCAAATTTTATGATATCGTAAAATCAGAATTATCAGAGAAAGCGAATTGGACAGACTCTGATGAATTATTAATGATGTATAAAGGAACTTACTCTCCTGACTTTTACAAGAAACTACATCGGTATTTACACAAGCGATTTAGAGAAAAGCAGACATTACTTGCGTTAAAAAAAGGAAAGCTTAGTCAATTTCCTAAGTGGGCTTATTATAAATCGACTGCCTTTCTTTTTTATCAAAAAGTACAGCATCTTAAGAATTCACAAATTGACTAATAGAAGAGTTGTAACATATATTCTAAGATCTATTGGCTATCTATCGTTCTGTATAATTACTGTGCTATTGCTGCTAGAAGGATGTTACCGCTTTCAGGTAATTGATTTCTATAAGAATGAATTAAATTTACTTAATACACTTCCTGAAGATAATAAAAACAAAGTGACATTAATTTTCGGTGATTCCTTTACTGCACATCCTAAAAGCTACATCCAAAAATTGAGAGATTATTATCCTGATCAGCAATTTATTAATACCGCTATTCCAGGCACAGGAATCTATCAACATTCAGTTATTGCGAATAAGAGAATTAATGATTTTAAGCCTGACCATATTCTATATCAATTCTATGTTGGTAATGACTTTACAGACGTTAGCCACCCGGTAAACTATTCTACAAATTCAATTCTTAGAAATATATACTGGGTAGTATCAGACCAACTAATATTCATACAATACCTTAACTCTAAACTAGCTAAATTCAATTGGAACCATCAAAAGGTTACGCTATTTAGAAGCAAAGAGTTTAATCGAGAAATCTATAATAATAGAGTTAAAATCTATTTTAAAGCCTCACCTTCACATCTAGGAAATACGATACAGTTAAAAGGAGATCAGAAAGAAATATATCAAAAATGGAAACTCCATTTTAATAACTTTTTGAGCACTGTACCCAAGGATACCAAAGTTTCATTTTTGATAATTCCTCAATGTGCACAGGTTAGTAAGGGCTATCAAGAAAGAATGGAATTAATTGGAGCCCAATTCAACCAATCAATGCAGTCCATAAACTATCCATTAATTCAACAAATCAAAATAGACTTTCCAGAAATGGAGATAATTAATCCACTTGGTTATTTAAAAACCTTAGATGCAATGGGAAAAAGAATCTATTACGAAAATGATCCACACTTCACTTTACCTGCCCAGGAGCTATTGGGAAATTACCTCATCAATGGAGACTACTTTGAATAATCTACTTTTTGAAATACACTACCCGGCACAGTCACTTTAAAAGTTTTACAATCCCGTAATAGACACTCACCATACCTCTAAATGTAAAATTATTGACTTATAAAAAAATCATTGATTGGCTAACTCTTGCCACTTTTGATGAAGTTCAATATTAGCAAACAGGATCAATTTAACGTAAACAGTATAAAGTCAAAATTTAATACTAATCACTTAATTAGCATTCCATCAACTTTATCTCATAAATAAAATTCCATTCGCCCCATTTCTTCGCCTTAAATACTTCAGAAAATTGAAATCCATATTTACTAGCAATGGCTTGAATTCGATCAAATTCGCAATCATCAGAGAGAATCATATAGATGGTAGTGGAAGCGCTAGCAAATGGTGGTAAGGTAGAAAATAATTTTTCGAAATACTGAAAATCCGTTCCGCAATACCAGGCCTTTTCTGCATCTGAGGTGGGCTCTTTGGGATAGTATGGGGGATTGATAACGATTACATCAAACTGTTGATTCACTATCGAATCAAACAAGTCAGATTGAATTGCCTTTACCTCTACTCCATTTCGTTCTGCATTTTCTTTTGTATTGGTAACAGCAGCAGGATTAATATCCGAAGCTATAACTTTTGCATCTTTAGAAGCAGCGAAGGCACTGATTATGCCAGTTCCGCTTCCCAATTCTAGAAAGGAAGCATTCGCTAAGTTTTTATCTTTCAGAAAATTGAGCAACAACCGTGTGCTAATGGTAAAGTGCGGAAAGAAAACACCAGGATTCACCACCGCTTTTATCGATTGGTAGCGGTACTTTCTTGGTGAAGAAAAGTAGCCCTTTGAAAATCTTGAAAGAATCGGAAATACAATTCTTTTGGCAATAAACTTACTCACCATAAAACCCTTCTATTTCAGGTTGACGATACTTCCAAATCTTATGTAAAGCTTTAATCTCGTAAGGGTATTTATAAAAGCCACTTTTGTATCGCCAACTTGCCACATTCTTTAAAAGTGATTTTTTTAATCCTTTAATTCGAAAATCAGATGCAGTAGGATGATAACCATTCAAGACCGTTTCGAAGTTTTGAATTTTATCAATCATTTTTGGTGTGAGCCATGGAGTTAATGGATTCTTTCGAAGGTCAAAATTTTCCCAAACTGGGTTGAGCCAATCTTCTAATTGAGCAGGGAACTCAAAGCCTGCCTTCGTTATTTGGTCATACAATTCAGAACCTTCAGAAGGTACAGGACTGTAGAGGTAAATAATTATTTCCGTTGCTGGGTTAAGGGTTTTAATTTCTTTGATAAATGCAATATCCGACTCGATTTGCGCCATCACTTTTTCTTCGCTCTCTCCGGGCATTCCAAGTACAAAAGAGTATTCCGGGATAATCCCAAACTTTCCCATTCTTACCGCAAAAGAGCGAATTTGGGCAGCAGTTTGCGTTCCTCCTTTATCCATTTGCTTGAGCACCTCATCACTTCCTGTTTCGGCTCCGAAAAAGATCATTTCGCAACCTGCGTCCTTCATCAATTGTAAATCTTCATCCGAATATTTATCAATGGTGTCAATCCGGCCTTCGCCCCACCACTTGATGTTATCATTCAGCACTAATTTAGAAAATTCCACCACTCTTTTTCGTGATGTAAAGAAATTATTATCATGAAATTCAACGGAGTCTACCCCATAAGTATCTTTTAACCACTTGACATCTTTGTAGATATTCTCTGCCGACTTTCCTTTCCAACGGGCGTTATAAATAGGTACTACGGCGCAAAATGAACAGGTAAAGGGACAACCTAAACTAGAATGGTAGGCCATGGTTTTTTTACCCATGAACGTTTTTTGCAAATAATTTTCTATAGGGTAAAATGTATCATAAAAAGCATATGGCAATTGCGGCAAGCTATCTTGATCTAGCAATTCTTCTTTTCTTGTTTTTACGATTTTTCCATCCTCTAGGTAAATCAAACTTTTTATTTGATCGATTGGCTCATCGGCCTCCCAAGCATCTAACAAATCCGGAAATGATTTATCTCCAGGTCCGCTCACCACCACATCTACATACTTACTTTTTAATACTACTGGGTGTTGATTGGTAGCAAAATAACCTCCCCAAACAATTTTAACAGCCGGAAATTCCTTTCGAATTTTTTTTGAAATTGGAATTGCTTGGCTTAACTGAGGCCCTGGCATTACGGTAGCTCCAAAATATTTAAATTCACCTGTAGAAAGCAATGATTTTATCCTTTCCCACGGATCGGTCTCCATATTTCCATCCACAAATACCAAATCATATTTGCCATAAATAGAGGCTCCTACTTGCAAAATAGAATTCGGAACACGGTGTTTCCATTTTGCACTTCGTGGATTAAAAAGTATGACTTTATTCTTACTCATCAGTTTCATGTATTTTTTAGTACCTCGTCCCAATGAAGCGAAGGTTGTTATTGATTTCTAATTTGCTGAAAATTTCATTTGAAAAGCCGATATAACAGACTTTAACTTCAGTTTCACTGCCTTCTTTGAGGCCATCCTTCCCGCTCGCTTCTCTTTGTTAAAATTTACCTCATTCACGATTCTGCGAACTGCGTAGTCATAATACTTTCTACTATAGGTTCGCTTAAAGTCTATTTGCCGATCAGTAGACGTTGCCCATTCAGGCTGAACAACAATGTCTTTTTCAATTTGAGTATACAAACCAGTTCCTTTAATCGGGTAAGCAACAGTAATGGTAAAAGAATCAGGATTAGCTGTCTTTAGATAGTCGATGGTTAGGTTAATGTCCTCTTCGGTTTCTGTAGGATATCCTACCATGATAAAGGTTCCGGCCTCGATTCCATACTGCTGGGTCAGTTGCATCATTTCAGCCACTTTATTGATGTCGACTTGGCGTTTCATTAAGTCAATTATTCTTTGTGATCCGCTTTCTGCACCTATCCAAATCCTAAAGCATCCTGCAGCTTTTAACTGAGCTAAAACCGTCTCGTTCATTCGCTCAGCTCGAGTAATGCACTCAAATGGAATCGATATTCCGCGGGATTTCATTTCTTCAGAAAATGCTTCCAACCATTTATGGCTCACCGTAAACACATCATCAACAAACCACAACGCATCAGGATTATAATTCGCTATCAGGTATTCTATTTCATCCACAACCAGCTTAGGGCTTCTGCGACGGTAGCTCTGGCCGTAAACTGCGGTACTACACCATTGGCAGGTATATGGGCAACCTCGTTGAGTAGATATATTTAGCGTGCTCTGCCCATGGTATTTTTTCCAGGTATCTAAGTAATTTTTTAGATCTATCTTTTTCCTATTGGGCATCGATAACTGATCGACTTCTTTTATTTTCGTCCGTGGTGAATTTTTAACTAATTCGCCTTCTAAATTTCTAAATGCTAATCCATCGACTGAGGCAAAATCTTTATGACCAAAAAATTGATTGGTAAATTCTAAAAAAGTTTCTTCACCCTCACCAATCACTAAAAAGTCAGCTCCATGCTTCAAGTAGTTTTCCCAATTATAGGTTACATCAGGCCCACCTAGCAAAAAGGAAGTTTCCTGCAACTCTGGGTGCCGCTTCACTTGCTGCATCAGTTCAATAATCTTGACTTTAGTCATCAAATTGGTATACACCGCAATAACCTTAGGCTTTTGCTCTAGCACGTATTGCATCCACTCTTTCTCCGAAGCAAAAGTAGAATCAAACACTTCATGGCTCATTCCATTCTCTTCGAGGTAAGCAGAGATATACAATAACCCAAGCGGTGGATACGGCCGCATAATTTTCTGCTCCGTCTCGTCTTCTGCTAAAAAATATCCGTGGGTTAATAAAACACTCATTTACGTTCTGCGATTATTAGATAATGATCTGACCAACTAGCGAAAATACGAAATCTTCCAAAGAGTCTTTCTAATATACTCAGTCCATTTAAAAGCCAGCTATGTCGTTTAAAAAAAGGCTCCAAATAAGATGGTGGTAGAAGAAAAGCAACAGGCTTCACGGCTTGGATTTTATACTCCAATTTTAATAGGTCAGACACCTCCTTCGGCGAATGATAATACGTATTAACAACTGTTTCTTCTACGTTTACAGCTACACCTTCCTGCGTATTTCTTCTGCCAATTTGGGTCCACTTAAGCGTTAATAATAAATACAAGTCCTCCATAAAGCAGCGCTTGGGCATAATTACCCAAGCTAATTGATCTTGCTTTTTTTGCAAGGCACCTACTGCTTCTACAAAGTTTGCCAACTCATTTTTGTCCAAACAATTTAACCCACCAAAGTTGGAAAACAGGAAATCAGCATTTTTCAAATCGTTGTTTCCTGAAATATCTTGAAAAGATAATTGATAAAAGTTTATCGACTTTGCTCTATTTTCCTCTGCAGTTGCAATCATTCTATCAGAACCGTCAGTAGCAGTAACTTTGTGCCCAAAGTGATGAAACTGCTCCGCATCATACCCTGTTCCACAATTTACTTCAAATACACTTTTTGACTGCTTAAAAAAGTGATATTTCTTTAGCCAAAAATAAACACGATTTCGCTGCGCTTTCCCAATTAGTGAATACGTAAACACCTCATCGTAAGAGACTGCTGCTGCATTAAAATCGCTTGAAGAGGTCGTCATTATATTAGTTTCATCTTTATTTTAGTTCCCTAATAAATTAGGCTCATTCTCATTCGTTTCTCTCACACTTGGTGTGCTTGGCAGCATTCTATTCCTACAAAAAAATGTCTCTACTAAAGGCAAATGCGCTAATATACTAAGCCTTCCAAGTAAGTGCACTTCCAAATTCGTTTTCTAAATTAGCCATATCTTCTTTAAAATAGTCCATTAATTCTTGCCTAGTTTCTAAAGACAACGCTTTATACGCTAAGCTATTTTTATTCTTTGAAGCTAGCATTACTTCTTCTGATAAACCTAAAAAACCAAGCACTCTATTTATCACCGACAGGTCATCCTCAAAAAGATCTTCACTCTTGATAATCAACAGTTGGCCCTTCTCTAAAAAAGACCTCCATCGATCCAAATGCATAGCATACAGCCCCTTTTCTAAATATTGGTACTTGTTTTGTTCAAAACCAACCGAATAGATATGCTTTTCAAATGATTTCTCCACCATATCCTTTTTATTCATCTGAAAGTGAGAATATGCCCGATCAATAGGATTTCGAAGTAAAAGTATCAGCTTTATTGAGGGCAAGTCACGCTGAATCCTCTCCATAGCAGTATCTGAATAAAAGTAGTTTACGGAAGCTTCTCCTGTTAACATCCCCAAATCAGATTTTGGGAAAAAACTCCGATAGTATCGTTTGCCTCGGTGGTAATTTCGATCAAAAAAGTGTATCTCTTTTCGCCTTGACATGCTGATGGAAGGATGCTGATTAAGCAGGTCATACAAATATGTAGTACCTCCTTTTGGTACTCCAATAATCAAAAAGTCAGGAAGTTTATTTTTTCCTGCGTTTAGCATATAAGTGCTATCAGTGATCAATAATTTCAGCTGCCAAAAAGCGGAAAGAAACTTTAATCTTAGCGATTTAAATAATAGTTGAATGAAATTAAAAAGCACTACAACATCGATTACAAGCAGGCAATAAGCCTCCTGCTTTGACTAATTCTCTTCTAAAATCCCCATAAAGGGATGAATTCCATATTTCCTCTAATGTATTCTCGTGTAAATTTCCCATGGTAGAGTTATAACACCTCCCATGAGCAGGTATCACTGTTCCATCTGTCTTAATCATCACATTGGTAAAAACGTCATTACAGGTTCTGCCTAGTTTTACTTCAGGCTTAAAATAATAGGTAGTTAATCGTTCCAATTCATTAATCTCAGGAGAAAAACTGGTGGAGAAAGGATATTTCTTATTTCTAATTGATTGAATCTCCTTGTACAAAACACCTATGTCTATTTTAGAAAAATCAGTTTCTTCAATATTGGAATGAGTGGCCTTATAGGCACTTCCATAGAGAACATTGTGCGCATCAGCAATCTCTTTTGTAATGAAATTTTGATGCATAAACCCTAAATGCTTTATAGGCTTATCTGCAAAAAAGTCAACAAACTGAGCTAATTCTTTGTAGTTCCACTCAGTAATCACACAGTAAATAGAAATTTCTGGTGCATGCTTAAATTGTGACAAATAATCGATTCCCTCTAATGCTTTCTGGAAAGACTGCTTATTACCTCGAATGTAATTATGCGTTTCTTGTAATCCATCCAATGAGATAAATAATTCACTGAGATTCCCTTCCAATAAGTCGTCTGCTTTTCTTTTAAGATTCAGTGCATTGGTGGTGATGGTAGTTGCTAAACCTTTTTCTTTGGCATACAGCAATGATTCTCGCAAATGTGGAAAAACCAATGGCTCCGTAAAAGCATATCCAATTTTTGCAGTTGGATAATTGTTAGCAGTTTGATCGATTATTGTTTTGAATAATTCAATTGGCATATTTAATGGATGTGACCCCACTAAATTTTGAGCGAAATTCGTTTCTAAGTTTTGCGTACCAACATCGCACATTTTACAATGAAGATTACACACATTATTTACACCAAGTATGATGTACTCGGGGCCAAAATAAAGCTTTTCGGGCTTTACCGTTTTATTGATTTTCTTGAGTGTTCGTGTCAGCACCATTAATAATTTACCTCTAAAATACGTTATTTAAATAGGAGTGTACAGTATCTTCTACTTTATAAGTTCTAATTGATGATTCGGGTCGATAGTTGTGCAAAAATTCGGTAATCAATATTGCTGCCTCATCAACTGTTTGAAAAGTAGCGCATCCATTTAATTCAGGAGCGATTCCAACAGGCGTAGTAACAATCTTTAGCCCCAGTGCTTGAGCTTCCAAAAACACCATCCCAAAAGATTCAAAATTGGCGGTATGAAGCAGTAACTTCGCTTCTTTCATGACCACAAGTGTTTCCTCTCTATTTTTTACTCCTAAAAAAACAAGGTTATCTGTTAGGTTCAGGTTCGTCGCTAAACGACTAAGTTTATCTGCCTCTTCGCCTTCACCAATTAGTTGCACCTTCAAATTCGGGAATTGCTTAACAAGTAGTTGAATAATGTTCAAAAACCTCCTGTAATTTTTTACTTCATTCAAATTCCCCACACCGATGATGTCAATGCTTCGATCATTCGAATTAGACATCTCCTCTATTCCCCAAGGAATTGTCAAGCTAGGTGTTATGGAAAAATTACTAAACAACTGCTGCTTTTGGTAATCCGACAAAGTGATCAACTGTGGTAAGGGCTGTATTCGTTTAAAAAATCGATTCGACTTTAGCACATCTTGACCCATTAGCGTACAAGAGTGAGGAATAGCTAACTTTTTGGCTATTCGGTTTCCAACAAGCGCACAATCATTTAACCAAAAGCTATGAACATGATGGATGGGTGAGCCTTCGTTGATGTTATTACTTAGGCGAAATGCCTTTCGCCAATTGAGCAATTTATGAATGCCTCTGTTGTTGCTTCCTCCTAATGCATTAATGGTAATACCATTCCATGTATAACTTGATGCTTCGTATGGGTAGTTAAAGGCAATAACAGAAATATCTACCACATCTAACCTATGCAAATGAGACAACATTAAATGCAGAGCAGGAATACATCGTGTATCCTTTTCGTCCTTTGGAAAGCCTGGAGTTAGAAATAAGATGTGTTTTCGCTTTATCAAAACTCTTTAGTCGGCTTAACTTATAGTTGTTGAGGTTGAACCTATCGAATCATTCACGGCTCGCACAATAGTTTCGGATACTTTTTCGGTAGAGATTTCTTTTACAACCTCTAATCCATAGGCGGACATTTTCTGTAAATCTTCATTCGTCGCCTTAAAAGCCTTCGTCAATAATTTCCCAAGCTCTCCTTTTAATAATGGATCATACTGCCAGCCATTCTTATCATCTTCAATCAGCTCTAAAACTGCCTGGCTATAAATGCTCCCAATTACAGGCACTCCGTTTGAGAGCGCTTCGTTCACCACTATTCCCCACTCATCTCCCAAGGTTGGAAAAAGGTAGAAGTCAACCTGCTCATACCATTTGCTTAGCTCTTCATATTTAACATTACCCAAGAGCTTACACGTAATATTTGGAGCTTGGTCAAGCTTTTTAAAATGATGCGCTTCTGGACCATCTCCCGCAACAATTAGTTCTACTTGAGTAGACTTATTTTTTAAGGCCCAAGAAACCAATTCATCAACCATGGGAGCAACTCCCTTGCGAGGGATGAGTTGTCCGGTAAACAAAATTCGTTTTACTAATGGGTTGAAATTATTTTTTAACGGTTTAATTTCATAGTCACTACTGCACGGAACATAATAAAAAGGCTTAGTAATACCGAGATTTTTAACATAACTCTTAGAACTTTCACCATTACAAAGTATGGCAGTAGCATTTCGCAATAAGTATCTCCTAAGAGCTACTCTCACTCCTCTCTTATTAGATTCGGTATGCTCAGAAAGTGCTAACCACAGAATTAACTTTTTATTAAAAATAGAGCAGTAAAGAGAAGAAAAAAGACTTCGAACACCCAATTCTGCTGATATTACTACATCAGGCCGGTAACCTATGAGCTTAAAAAGTGTATCGTATGGGATATGAGTGTCTGAAAATTGATTGTACCCGCTCTCATGCTTCCATTCTTTTCTGTACGTGAACGTTTTCTGTACAGTAACCTCAAGTCCATCATGGTTGACCTCCCAACTTCGATCAGATTCCATACTGGTGGAGATAAACACCCGAAATAATTCGAATTTTTTAGCCACTGACAGGTATAATAGCCTTCTGTATGGGGGTATAAAGTTGGTGAGGAGAGCAATTTTCATCAATCTGATTTTAAGACAAAAATATATATAGTTTTAAGATTTATAAAAATTAACTTTGCACACCAAAGAAACTCACATGGAAGATAAAAAAAGTACCGAGGAGGTTACCATCACCCCTGTAATTAGAGATATTGAAAAACTAATCAATAAATTATTTCATCTATTATTTTCTCTTTTTAGAGGGATTGTGAAAGGAATTCAATCTTTTTTTCTGTACGCCTTTAGAAAGTATAAATTATTAATAATACTAGCAATTATAGGATTTGGATTTGGTCTTGCAAGTTTTTTGGTTGCACCTACAAAGTATGCTTCTAACCTTGTTTTACAGTTAAATATTGATGCGAGAGCACAATTATTTTCTGACATAGTATACTTTAACTCACTGGTTCAACGTCAGAAAACTGATAAATTAATGGAGCTTTTTAACTTATCAGAAGAAGAAGCCAAATCCATCACTCAGTTTGAAATACGTCCTTTTTCTACTGTAACAGAACGAATTGAATACGTTGATCGTGTTTACAGAAACTTAGACACCTCTTATCAAAAATTGATTAATCTAGAGGAAATCGTTGATGAAAACGATTACTCTTATAGCAACAAATTTCTTATCGTCATTATCTCTACTGATGAGTTTATTTTTGAAAAAATAGAGGAACCATTGCTAGCCTTTCTTGAACGTGTTCCAGAATTAAATAAAATGAGACAGGAGAGCCTAGCCATACTAATGATGAAAAAAGAGAGGCTTGAAAAAGAAATTGCAGGACTCGATACTTTGAAAAAAATATCCAATAATGTACTAATTGAACAAGCTAAATCTAAAAGTAGAAGTAATTCAGGCACAAGTATTAACCTCGGACAATCCTCTGAATCAAATCTTGTAAACCCTTTGGAGATCTTTTCAAAAGTTGCTGAATATAACAACCAAGTAATTAACATACAACAACAGCTAGATAGTTTCTCTCATTGTTACAAAGTCTTTTCACACATTAATCCTGTAGGATTTAAGAACAGTCTGGGAAAAACTACAAGATCACTTATTTTTAGTATCTCGTTTGTCCTAGTTGGACTGGCAATATCAGGAATTAGCGATGCACTAAAGAAATAATATTCATAAAGACATCTTTTATGGGCTTTTTGAATTTTAGTAAACAACAATTATTATCGGTTACTTACAAAGGGCTTAATGTCCTTTGCACACTATTGGTAGTGAGATTTGCTATTCAATTTGCTGGTGAGGAAACATATGGAATTTGGCTTGCGCTACTTTCTTTTATTACTTGGTTTTCTGCTTTAGAATCAGGAATCACAAATGCTATTAGGAATAAGATCACAACCTATTTTGCTGACAAAAAGTTTGTTCAACTAAGACAAATAATTGGTCAAGGCTACCTCACTCTTTCCTACACATACTTATCTGCATTGGTTCTTATGCTTGTTGGTGTTCTATTTTTTGACCTAGATCAATTGTTAGTCCCTGCAGACTATGACAGCAATCAATTGAAAATAGCAAGCTCAATTGCGATTACTTTCTATTTCATCTACTTTGCTCTATCATTTTTGAATGCCATATTACTGTCCACGCATCAACCTGCTGTGACGTATTTAATTACACTAATTCAAAACCTGATTACTCTTAGTGGAATTCTATTTCTGGAATATTCTGATACCGAACCGACATTGCTCATTGTTTGCGTTTGGCTTTCTATAACTCCGCTCTTAACAGCACTTAGTAGTTCACTTGTTCTATATCGGACAAAGTTAAACCATCTTGTTCCAGTATTTGAAAAAGGAAAGTCATTTATCGTAGATAAAAAGAACAGAACACTACTTTATTCTTTCTTAAGTATTCAGGTCTGTACTTTGATAATTTATTCAACCGACAATTTAATTATAGTCAACTATTTAAGTGGTGAAGAAGTGACTAAATTCAATATTGCTTTTAGGTATTTCAACCTGATTACGGTGCTATTTAACCTTATACTCCTACCTTATTGGGCATCATTTGCTGAGGCATTTCATCAGAAAGACAACAAGTACATCAAGAATAGCATTAGAAAGCTAGTAAAGTTTTGGAGCTTATTAATGCTACTATCCATTGTGATGGTAATCGCATCACACCAGCTCTATCAGCTTTGGCTAGGGTATGAAATTGAAATTCCCTTATCGCTTTCCGTATTTACCGCACTTAGCATAGCATTGTCCACTTGGTATACTATATTTTCTTACTTCTTAAACAGTATAAATGAAGTATCTAAACAGCGAAACTGGCTCATTCTTTCTGCAGCAATAAACCTGGTGCTGTCTATCGTGCTTATACAACTTATGGGAACAACAGGCGTAATCATCGCTACTTGTATCGCCTTGCTTCCTTTATCAATTGCACTACCCATTCAGTATAAAAAATTAATTGCACAACTTGATTAGTCCAACAAACATACATGGTTCGGATATATCCGCTAAAGAAAATTATTTGGATCTAATTTTTTTGGAACTCCTAAGCTTCGCTCCGCTATTTATACTGCTCGGTAATGTGGTCCCGCCTTTTCCTATTAAGCTTCATTACATCGGATTAGGGTTGATCTTTCTAGTCTCCTTTGCAAGGCTTCTTTTAAGCGTAAAAAATAAATGGTACGCCTATGTTATACTAGCCTACCTTATTGCTCAAGGAGTGCAGCAATACTGGGATGTAAAAAGCATGATCGATTTTTTCTTTGGGCCATTGGTTCTTTTAAACATGCTTGATCTGGTTTATAGGAAACAGTTTTCAGTTTCAACACTAAGGAAGTATACCATACGATTTATCTCATTTGTGTGGATCCCGATAAGTATTTCGTTTTTACAATACCTTGGAATAATTCCATTCACATTTTGGAATGCTACCTTTATCAACTCCACTATAGATGCATTTGGAAACGATATCTACCGACCCAACGGATTTCTATATCATGGCTCAGAACTATCCATCTTAATTTGCTTCCTTGGATTGTTTCAATTCTTCAAAAAAGAAAAGAAAGCATTTTGGACCCTTCTGTTCCTAATTTTAGTAGCTTACGCCACCTACTTTAAAGCTATCGTAGGCTGTATGGCACTCCTTTTTGTTTACTACTTAGGGTTTATAAATAAGGGTGGGCTATCCAAATACCGGATTATTTCTAAGCCATTTCTTATATTTTTCGGCTCTATTCTATCAGTTGGACTGATTTCACTAGCAGCCTATTATTTACAACTAGTTAAGGCAAAAACAGGTTACTATTTTCCTCCTCAAATGCTAACAGGCAGGGGATCTATCTGGAATATCTACTCTGATGCAATTAATGATTACTCGCTCTTTGACACTATTTTTGGAGCAGGGTTAGGATCAAGTTCCTCCCTATTTAAAGAATATGCTACTCCAAGAAACTTTTACCCATTGGTGAATAATCCGGACTCTACTATTGCCTACCTGCCTCACAATGCATTTCTGAATATTTTTATCGATGCAGGTCTTTTAGGAATAAGTGCATTAGCCATGCTATTTTACTTAATTAAAAATCAAACAAATAAGTGGTGGCCAAATAAGAAGTGGAACAACCGAATGCTTATTGGTATTGTATTTGTTCCATTGATTACCATTGGAATTACCATTGGAGTATTTGACATGGCCATTTATTGGTGTTGC
Organism: uncultured Acidiluteibacter sp.; assembly: GCA_965660325.1. Lineage (GTDB taxonomy): Bacteria > Bacteroidota > Bacteroidia > Flavobacteriales_E > Vicingaceae > Acidiluteibacter. The sequence continues at coordinate 97 of CBFHZL010000002.1, read as the reverse complement.
TTGTGTATGCTCTTATTAAGATGGCATATATTTTCAGAACAAATGACAGATCTCAAATCTCTGCAAGAATGAAGCAATATCGATTTTTGGCATTATT
>CBFHZL010000001.1:82674-91369 GCA_965660325.1 uncultured Acidiluteibacter sp. | reverse complement strand
TCTGCTGTTTGAAGCTCAACAGTAAGTTCCCCTTTTGTTGGATTTGGATAGGCGCTCACTGCAGTTAATTTTTTGAACTCAATTGCATGCATTGAATGAACAGTAAATGCTCCATTGAAATCAGTTTGTTTTAATCGATAATAAGATGTTCCAAAGTGGGGTTGATAATCAAACGTGGTATATTTCATAGGAGACGAATTGGTCCCACTTCCTTTTTTTCGAACAATCTCTGTCCAATTTTCTCCATCAATGGATCGCTCTACGGAAAAATAATTATTGTTGATTTCGCTAAACGTTCTCCATTCCAATAAAACAGATGTACCTCTTTTTATTGCATTAAAATAATCTAATTCTATAGGGAGGGGACCGCCTGTGGCTCCATCAATTATTCCTGTATTATTCGTCCCAGAACCTCCTCCTGAAGTGTTGCTATTGCATGGGTTTGAGTTATTATCGCATCCACCTGTTCCATTCTGAGTTTGTGTAGTCGTATTTGTTGTTGGTTGAGCTATTGAATAGATAACAGCACCCTGGCCGCCTCCGCCGCCGCCACCATGAACACCACCGGTATTTGACCTTCCGCCGTTTCCACCATTAGCGCGAACTAAAATGTCACAACTTGAAGATATATTCCATGTATCCACGTTAATGATAATTGAGCCACCTGCACCTGCACCGCCTGCGCCATCATTACCTGCATCGCTTGAACTTTGTCCATTCGCGCTGATTACACGTTGGCCACAACTGCCCGTCGTCCGAATTTCGTTAGCTCTAATTATGATAATACCTCCTCCACGGCCTCCATCAGTAGAAACAGCATTGTTTCCTTCGCCACCGCCACCGCCACCGCCGAGAAATATGCGAGATGAACTGATGTGTGTGTTTAATGCAATTCCTCCAAGCCCTCCTGCACTTGCAGGAGCACTACAATTCCATCCTATACCGCCATTACCTCCTGCAGTATAGTTGCCACCGCCGCCACCGCCGCCATTGTGTTCATTTCCACCACCACCACCGGTCAAAACCTTACCTTTCGCTTCTTCCCAATTGGTATTTGTATTTCTGTAGATACCTTCACCTTTTTCTGCAAATTGATTTGATGAGGCAGAAATATATGTGGAACTATTGCAGCCTCCTGCGCTAGAATTGTCTCTGTTTCCACCTCTAAATCCGCTATTATTTGCATTTATATTATCACTTAGTGTAAATATGCCTTCAACTTCAAAAGCCAGAACTCCCCCAATATTTCCATTCCAGTTTTGTGTTGACATATTTCCTGTTGTTGCATAGTCTGGTGACCCTAACTGAGGAAATGAAATTATTTGAACCCTCGAATTAGATCCTGTATTATAAGTATTGTTAGGGGTAGTAGATAAAGTAATACTGATCGGGATGCCTCCTGATTCAGAAACAGAGCCAATCGTTCTAATCTCGTACAAACCAGCAGACTCAATATTAGATAGGTCTCCAAATGATGCGTTATTATTCGTGTTTGATCCAATAACATCATCTTGCATTTGCATGATAATTAGTCGTTCACCTGCCTCAAAGGTATCATCACCTTCATCAACATTAGTTACTGTTAGCGTAGACCCTGAGATTGAAGAGACTCTTGCATAGGCATTAATTTGTTGGGCATTAGTGAAAGTGCTTATTGTAAGAAATAGTAAAATGAAGGTTGTTAAACTTTTCATATCAAGGGGTTGAGATTAAATGAAAAGCAGGCTTAGTTTTTAGTGTTTATTTTACATGTTCCCTAGGTGTGAAGTTTAGAACAATAGAATTGATACAATATCTAAGGCCTGTAGGAGCAGGCCCGTCATTAAATACATGACCGAGGTGAGAGTCACATCTATTGCACTCTACTTCAGTTCTTGTTATTCCTAGCTTATTATCTTCTTCTTCTTTCAATGACTTGGCGTTGTAATAATCATAGAAACTTGGCCAACCTGTTCCTGATTTAAACTTTGTTTTAGAATCGAATAAAGGGTTACCACAAACACGGCAGGTAAACAAACCATCTTGCTTGAAATCCACATAGACTCCCGTGAAGGCTCTTTCTGTTCCTTCTTGGCGTGCTACATAATACACTTCTTCAGGAAGGATTTTTTTGTATTCTTCATCTGTTTTTACAGGATGTAGTGTTATTTTATCGTCGATTCTTACTTCGTTATTATGTGTGTCTTGTGCACAAGAAATTAATGTACAAGTCAGGAAGAAAAGCGGAAAAAGATATCCTTTCATTTGATGTATTTTATGTAGGTAGCGATTAACTCTTCAAAACAAGTAAATTCGCATGCAGTTTTACGATACAAAATTAAGATAGGTTTCATGAATATAGAAAAAAAAGCTATAAATTATTGTATTTCCTCGACAAGTCTGCCAAAATCATCGGTAGAGAATACGATAGAATTGTTGATAGGAGGGGCGACCGTGCCATTTATTGCGCGGTACAGAAAGGAGTTAACAGGTAATTTAGACGAAGTGCAGATAGAGGCTTTGCAGGATGCATATGCAAAGTATAAGGAGTTAGAAAAAAGGAAGGAATCCATTCTCAAAGCGATAGAAGAGCAGGGGAAATTAGCAGATGAGTTAAGAATTAGAATAGAGCAATGTCAAGACTTAGTTTTGTTGGAAGACATTTACCTGCCTTATAAGCAAAAGAGAACCACGCGGGGAGACAAGGCGAAAGCTTTAGGATTAGAGCCATTAGCAAAAATGATGATGGCCCAAAATATGCATGATTTACACGCTAGTGCTGCTCGTTTTTTATCAAAGGATGTATCTACCGAAGAAGAGGCAATAAAAGGGGCCAGTGATATTATTGCGGAATGGATTAATGAGAATGAGTATATCCGTAGAAATATTCGGTGGATATTTGAACGGAAGGCCATCATCTCTGCTACTGTAATCAAAGGTAAAGAATCGGAAGGAGAAAAGTTTAAGGATTATTTTGATTGGAGTGAACCTTTAAAACGCATTCCTTCTCATCGTTTTTTAGCCATCATGCGAGGCGAAAGCGAAGGTTTTTTAAGGTGTAAAATTAGTATTAACGAGGAAGAGGCCTTAGAGAAAATAACCACTTCAATCATTAAAACCAGCTACACTGAACTACGAGAAGTTTTAGAAGTTGCCTGTAAAGATGCTTACAAACGACTTGTCAGCCCTGCCATAGAAACGGAGTTTAAGAATTCATCTAAATTAAAAGCAGATGATGATGCGATTAAAGTTTTTGCAGAAAATTTACGTCAGTTGCTGTTAGCACCCCCTTTAGGCCAAAAAAATGTCATGGCGATCGATCCAGGATTTCGAACGGGTTGTAAGGTCGTTTGCCTTAATCGCTTTGGAGATTTGGAATACAATGAAACCATTTATCCACATGCTCCTCAAAACCAATCAACATTGGCAGCAAAAAAAATCAATACTATTTTGAGTCGTTACAATGTGGAAGCGATTGCAATTGGCAATGGTACCGCTGGAAGAGAAACGGAGCGGTTCATTCAAAAAATGCGATTTAACACTCCTGTGGAAGTATATGTGGTTAATGAGAGTGGCGCATCTATCTACTCTGCCTCCAAAGTAGCTAGAGATGAATTTCCAGATTATGATGTTACTGTAAGAGGAGCTGTTTCTATCGGTCGTCGTTTGATGGACCCTCTCGCTGAGATGGTTAAAATTGATGCAAAATCAATCGGTGTTGGTCAATACCAGCATGATGTAGATCAGAAACGCTTAAAAGAAGGCTTAGATAGAGTAGTGGAGAGCTGTGTAAATAAAGTTGGAGTAGATGTGAATTCGGCCTCCCAACATTTGTTGCAATACATTTCTGGATTAGGCCCACAGTTAGCTCAGCGAATTGTTGATTATCGATCAGAGAACGGGAAGTTTGAAACGCGAAAGGACCTCCAGAAAGTAAAGGGAATGGGCGCTAAGTCATTTGAACAAGCAGCCGGATTTTTGAGAATTACTGAAGGCAAAAACCCTTTAGATAATTCGGCCGTTCACCCTGAGCGGTATGGATTGGTCAAGAAAATGGCAAAGTCGGTTGGTTTGGCTACCGCTGAGTTGATTAGAAATGAAACACCAATTGAACAATTGAATTTAGAAGAATTTGTAGATTCAGAAGTTGGTTTATTAACCTTGACAGATCTTAAAAGTGAATTAAAAAAACCTGCAAGAGATCCCAGAAAAACTATTAAACGATTTGAGTTTGATTCCAATGTTAGTAAATTAACAGACTTGCAAGTCGGAATGGTCTTGCCAGGTTTGGTTACTAATATTACCAATTTTGGTGCATTTGTTGATGTAGGAGTAAAGCAAGACGGACTCGTTCATATATCACATTTAGCCAATCATTTTGTGGCTAATCCTAATGAAGTAGTAACGTTGCAACAAGCGGTAAAAGTGAAAGTAATCGAAGTGGACGAAGCCCGAAAACGAATTCAATTAAGCATGAAAGAGGTATGAAATATCTAGGTTTGTGGATTTTTTTATTGACTGCGTTGAGTTCTAAAGCTCAAGTAGATGAAGCAATGTATACGGTCGGTTTTGAATTTAACCCTGGCGTATATACTTCCTTCTATGAATTTAAAACCAATAACCCGAGTATAACGGAAGGCTTGCAAATGAGAGGAGAAGAACTATTAATTTACAACGATTCCCTTCAAGAGTATCAGCAAATTAATCCGGAAGCAGTTTGGGGATATTCTACAGGTGGTGGGGTGTATATAGCAGCTGAGGGTGATTTTAGTCGCTTAACGATGATTGGGAGTTACAGCCAATTTTCTGCTTACATCATTACGCGTACTTTCGTTTACGACCCTTATGGGTTTCAAATTCCTAGAGAAACGAGGACACTTGTTCAATTATTATTGAATTTTGATAATGGAAAAGTATTTGAGTTTAATTCAAAAAACGTTGAATTAGTTATTCAAAAAGATCCTCAACTCTGGAACGAGTACAAGAAGTTTAGAGCAAGAAAACAAGAAAAACAATTCATCTTTTTACGTAAATACAATGAACGTTACCCCATCTATTTCCCAATTAATTAGGCGAGTATTTTTGCTAATGGCATTTGCAATGACCTTGTCCTTAAAAGCACAGTCGGAACAGTCCCCTATTGAATTGGTTGCACAAAAAATGGCCGAACAAGAAGTTTGCTGGAATAAAGGCGACTTAGCTTGTTTTATGGATGTCTATTGGAAGTCTGACTCTTTGAAATTTATTGGAAGTAAAGGCCTAGCATACGGCTGGAAAACTACACTTGAGAATTACAAAAGGAGCTATCCAACTGCAGAAGCCATGGGTAAACTGACTTTCACCAATTTGCACGTGGAGCAATTAGGTGATAATTATATTAGCGTGATTGGTCGGTGGTATCTTTCTAGGTCTATTGGAGATGTTTCAGGTCATTACAGTTTGATATGGCAAAAGATAAATGGTGAATGGGTAATCATTAGTGACCATTCATCATAAAAAAACCGTCGCTTCTTTACAGAAACGACGGCCGCTTTTATTAATCAATCCTCAATATTAACTTTTTGCTCCTAACTTAAATTTGATAGTAAAGTCATCGTAGATCATTTTGTCTCCAAGACCTTCAAAAAATTGACCTGAACCATACTTAATCGAATATTTAGTTCTATCAACATCAACAGAGCCAATAGCAACTAACTTTCCATTTTCCATTTTAATTACAGCAGGAAAAGTAATTGGATGCGTAATACCTTTGATGGTTAAATCAGCAGTTACATCATACATACCTTCTTCATCTGCTTTCTTAGCTGATTTGATTTCCAACTTTGAAGTTGCATGATTGGCTACGTTAAAGAAATCTTCTGACTGTAAGTGACCCTCAAGTTTTCCTTTGTACTCACCTTCTAAATCTGTGCAGTTAATAGTGCTCATGTCAAATAGGATTGTTCCTCCTTTGATCATGTTGTTCTCTACCATAATAGATCCTTCTTTCACCATAATGGTACCTGTATGCTCACCAGTAACTTTCTTTCCAGTCCACTCTAAGTTGGAAAGCTTATTGTCAACTGTGTAAGTTCCTTTTCCTTCATTTCCTGCGAATGTAAATGCTGCAAACGCCAATGCAACTGCTGATAGTAAAATCTTTTTCATCTTGTTATAATTTTAATTTATGATGCAAATATATGTATATACATTTAATGTAGGTACATTTAATTTTAAAATTTTGTTAAATATTTTTACATTTTGATTATCAGATAATTAATTAGGAATTGCGCCTTGTAATAAATCTAATCAAAGCCTTTTAATTCGATAAAAAGGTGCAAATTTGCATTCATGATGCATTTATCTTCCTTTTATAAAGAGCGACAAAAACAATTCGATGATCAATTAGAGGCTCTAAATAAACAACTTAGTTTAGTAACAGCCGTTCGAGTGATAAGTTTTGTTTCAGCATTCACTTTGTTGTATTTATTATTTGATCAAGGTTGGTTAGCAGCGATTGGTTTTGTTGTCCCCATGGCAGTGCTCATCCTATTTGTTAAACGGAGCAACGCTTTAAATGAGCAGAAGCTAAAACTGAAACAGTTGATTCTTATCCAACAACACGAGCTAAAAGCGCTTGAGTATAATCTAGGGTGGAATTCGACTGGTTCGTCATTTAATAGCAATGGGCATGCCTATGCTGCAGACTTAGGCGTTTTTGGGAATGGATCTTTATATCAATTACTCAATCGAACAGTTACAGGCGGTGGGGCAAGGTTGCTGTCCAGCCAATTGCTAACAATGCAGCTGTCTAAATCTGAAATTGAGCTACGCCAAAAGAGTGTGGAAGAATTAGCTAACAAAACTGAATGGCAACATGAATTTAGAGCAAATCATCGGGAAACTAAGAGCGACACCACATTAGAGTTTCCTGTTGTTGAGGTATTCTCTAACAGGCTGATGCAGGTACTTTTTTATGTATTCCCATTTATTATGATTGGATTGTTAGTAGCCTTAATACTTGATTTAATCCCATTTTCATACCTCCTGTATGCTGCAATTGGAACCTTAACCTATACAGGAGCCTTTCTTAAAAAAACGATAGCGGTTTCCAAAAATGCTGAAGACCTACTGCGAGATATTTCAGCTTATACACATTATATACAATTAATAGAAAAAGAAACATTTTCCGAAAAGTTAAACCTTGAAAACCAGGCACAACTCAACGGATCTGTCAAAGCTTCCAAAGCGTTAAAGGAATTAAAGAAAATACTAAACGGCTTTGATAACAGAAACAACATGATCATGGGAGTGGTGCTCAACGCATTTTTATTATGGGATGTAAAACACTTGAAGCAATTCATGTCTTGGAATAAGAAGTATGGCACACAATTACCCAAATGGCTCACTTCAGTTAGTGAATTTGATGCACGTATTTCCACAGCTAATTATATTTTCAATAATCCAAAAAATACTTTCCCCTCAATTATAGAACAAGACTCATTTTATTATCAGGCTGAGCAGTTATCTCACCCATTATTAAAGCCTAGTGTTCGTGTTCCGAATAGTATTACGATTGAAGGTTGGAACCAAATTAATATCATCACAGGCGCAAATATGGCGGGAAAAAGCACGTTTTTGAGAACCATTGGAGCAAGTATGATTTTGGCTTCTGTAGGCGCATCCCTTCCAGGCAAATTGAGCTTTACGCCCGTTGCACTATTCTCGAGCATGAAAACTGAAGACTCTTTGAGTGACAATGAGTCTTACTTTTTTGCAGAGCTAAAACGTTTAAAGCAGTTAGTAGATTTGTTAGAATCTGGTCAACCAACATTTGCGATCTTAGATGAAATTTTAAAAGGAACCAATTCTAAAGATAAAGCAACAGGCTCTGCTGAGTTTTTAAAGAAATTACTTCGATATCCGCTATCGGGAATTATTGCTACGCACGATTTATCACTTTGCGAGCTAAACACGGTTTATCCGAACAATATTTCAAATTATGCCTTTGAAGTAGATATGAATGGTGATGAGTTGCACTTTGATTATACCCTGAAGCGAGGCGTTTGTCAAAATATGAATGCAACTTTCTTGCTAAAGAAAATGAACTTAATCGATTGACGGAAGAGCTTAATACGAGAAAAATAATTCATATTGATATGGATGCATTTTATGCGTCTGTAGAGCAGTTAGATAATCCTGAACTAAAAGGTAAGCCTCTTGCAGTAGGTGGCTCCAAAGAGCGTGGAGTAGTCGCTGCAGCTAGTTATGAGGCTAGACGATACGGTGTTCATTCAGCTATGCCTTCCATAACTGCTGCTAGGAGGTGCCCTAATCTAATTTTCGTGAAGGCTCGCTTTGAGCGATACAAGGAAATATCCGCTCAAATCATGGAAATATTTAAGTCCTATACTGATTTGGTGGAGCCACTTTCATTAGATGAAGCATATTTGGACGTGACCAATAATAAAAAGAATATCGTATCGGCCATGCGTATTGCTATGAACATACGAGCGGAGATTTTGGAAAAAACCCAGCTGACCGCCTCTGCCGGAGTTAGCTACAATAAGTTTTTAGCCAAAACAGCTTCAGATATCAATAAGCCAAATGGTATGGCTGTGATTATGCCTGAGGAAGGAGAGACGTTTATTGAACAACTTAAAATTGAAAAGTTTCATGGTATTGGACGGGTGACTGCTGAAAAGATGAAAAAGTTTGGGGTGTTTAATGGCGCTGA
>CBFHZL010000001.1:0-82575 GCA_965660325.1 uncultured Acidiluteibacter sp. | reverse complement strand
CGAAAATACGTTTTCGGATGACTTAGAGACAGAGAAAGAGCTGCTAAATGCGTTGAAGCCAATTTGTGAAACAGTGGTGAGTAGAACCAAGAAATCAAAAAATGCAGGCAAAACAGTGGTACTAAAACTCAAATACAGTGATTTTACGGTACAAACCCGCTCGAAAACAGTTGGAAGTTACATCAGCACATTCAAGGATATTTGGTCCATAGCAGTGGAACTTCTTAGAAAACCCGAGCTGCCTGCTCAACCAATTCGTTTGCTTGGTATCTCCTTATCTAATCTTGAAAAAGAGGAGATTCGTTATGGCATTCAGTTGAGGTTTGAATATGGTGAAGAGGAGTAATTCCGATTATAGAAGCTCTATTTGCTTCCTTTTTTTCCCGATTTTTTTTCCAATAACTTTTCCATTTCGTACATCTCATCACGTAAGCGAGCAGCTTCCATAAAGTCTAAATCTTTTGCTGCTTTTTCCATGTCTTTTTTGATTCTTGAAATAGCCCTGTGCAATTGTTTCTCATCCATGTATTGCACCACAGGGTCTGCAGCAATTGCTTTTCGTTCTTCCAGTTCGTAAGTTTTCGCTTCTTTTTCGATTGTACTGTTTGATTTTCCAATAGTACCACGCTGTGCTTTGTTTAAGGCTTGCGGAGTAAGACCATGCTTCAGGTTGTAGGTAATTTGCTTTTCTCTTCTACGCTCTGTTTCGTCAATGGTGGTTTGCATAGAGGAAGTGATGGTATCTGCATAAAATAATACACGACCGTTTACATTTCTTGCCGCTCGACCTGCTGTTTGTGTTAGCGATCGGTTGGAACGTAAAAAACCTTCTTTATCTGCATCTAAAACAGCCACAAGTGAAACCTCAGGCAAATCGAGCCCTTCTCTTAACAGGTTGACTCCAATCAGTGCATCGAATACACCCGTTCTTAGCTCATGCAGTATTTCAACCCGCTCCAAAGTTTCTACATCAGAGTGAATATAACGGCAGCGAATACCACCTGCGGTGAAGTATTTAGTCAACTCTTCCGCCATTCTTTTAGTCAGAGTAGTAATCAACGACCGCTCACTTTTCTCGGCTCTAATCACAATTTCCTCCATGAGGTCATCCACCTGATTTAAGCTTGGACGCACTTCAATAATTGGATCAAGTAAACCGGTTGGGCGAATCAATTGCTCAACGACCACGCCTTCTGACTCTTTCAATTCATAGTCTGCTGGAGTAGCACTCACATAAATAGTTTGATTACGCAATGCTTCCCATTCATTGAATTTTAGCGGTCTGTTGTCCATTGCGGCTGGCAAGCGAAAGCCAAACTCTACTAAGTTGGTTTTTCTACTTCGGTCGCCTCCATACATAGCATTGATTTGAGATACGGTAACGTGGCTTTCGTCAACGACCAATAAATAATCCTCTGGAAAGTAATCCATCAAGCAGAAAGGGCGAGTGCCGGGCGCTCTGTCATCAAAATACCTAGAATAGTTTTCTATGCCGGAGCAATAACCTAGCTCACGCATCATTTCTAAGTCGTATGTTGTTCTATCTTCGAGTCGTTTTGCTTCCAGGTGTTTTCCCTCTGATTTAAAATACTCTATTTGCTTCATCATATCATCCTGTATCTGGAAGATAGATTGCGTCATCCGATCTTTGGTCGTAACGAAAATGTTCGCAGGGTAGATCGATAGAAATTCAAAGTTTTCAATGGTGGTTCCATTTACCGGATCAAAAGAAACGATTTCTTCGATTTCATCACCCCAAAAAGTAATTTTGTAAGCAATATCAGCATAAGCGGGAAATATATCCACCACATCACCAATTACTCGAAAATTTCCTCGCTGAAAATCTGCAGTAGTTCTTGAATATAGCGCCCCCACAAATTGGTGCAGCAACTTATTTCTACTAATCTCTTGCCCAACTTCTACAGTCGTTACATTTTGCTTAAAATCTGCAGGGTTTGAGATACCGTAAATGCAGGAAACGGAACTTATTACTATCACGTCCTTTCTACCCGATAGTAGGGAAGAGGTCGTACTTAATCGAAGTTTTTCAATTTCATCATTGATGGAAAGATCCTTTTCTATGTAGGTGTCAGAAGTTGGGATATATGCTTCAGGCTGATAGTAGTCGTAATAGGAAACGAAATATTCTACTGCATTATCTGGGAAAAACTCCTTAAACTCAGCATACAGCTGTGCAGCCAATGTCTTGTTATGACTTAAAATAAGTGTCGGTCGCTGCGTTTGCTCAATCACATTAGCAACAGTAAATGTCTTTCCAGATCCTGTTACTCCCAAGAGCGTTTGGGCTTTATCTCCGGCCTCAACGCCTTCTGCCAATTGTTTGATTGCTGCAGGCTGGTCACCTGTTGGCTTAAATGGGGCTTTTATTTTAAGTTTCATTGATGTTTTTTTGATCTAACAACTTACTCAATCTCTAGTTCTAGCCAACGCTCTAAGGCATTTACTAGTTCTGCACGCTCTGTGATTGTCATATTTTTGATTCGAGCACCGGCGTGGTCTTGACCTGCCAAAAAGAAATAAAGCGCATCTACATTTTTACTTGGTCGTATGGCTGTTGCTGACCATGTGTCGGCGTTTCCATTGATGTAAACCATTTGATCACCTTTATTTTTCAACCAGCTCAAAGCTTTTCTAGGGACTTCATTATTAAAAGGAACCACCATTTTATTCGGCATAAATACAGCTGAAGGGTTTTGAGTAGTCGGTAGCACTTTTAATAGATTTTTAAACGGCTCAATGTTATAACCGTAATAGCCCATTTGAGCGCCTGCTTGATAATAGTGAGAAGCATAAGCTTTCATACTTGCATCAGCAAAGAAATCAAGGCCAGATACTGTTACGAAATGATACAATACTTCTTCTATCGGAGCATCTGCCTCAGGAATTTTATCACAATCACTTCCCCATTGCCAAAAAGAGAAAGAATACTCTAAGACAGCATACTCAAAAGCTTCCTCAAAGGTGAGGTAGTTAAAGCGCAATTGGGCACCATAGGTATACCATTTCAATAGTGGTAACACTGCCTCACGATCGGTTAAAAGTCTTTTTTGAATAGCTTTAATTTTATTCCTGCATTCATCACTACCGACGGAATCTAAAAATGTATAAATACGATTATCTTCTAAGCTTAAATTTAAGGGTGCAACATATGGAATGCTCACATTGACATCGTTGGGATAAAAATAACGATAGAAAATTGTTGTTTGCCCGCCTTTACTGATTCCTGTGCTGATCCATTTTCCTGAATAGATGAGTTTAAAAATTTCATTGATATGATGCAGGTCCGCAGTAGCTTGCTCTAATGTTAGGTATTGGTAATCCATTGAATCAGGAATGCTTTCCCCAAAAAAACGATGTTCGATGTCTATTTGGTTTGCTGTAAGTAATTCTGCCACTTCTCCAACTTTATTTCGGCTACTGCTATATCCTTGAGTGACCATTACTGTAGGTCGCTCAAATCCTTTATGGCTTAAATACGCACGCTGATAGAAATATCCTTTATCCGGATTTTCATGGTCGATGGGTTGTTTTATTTTTAGTTCGTACGCAGCTTCGTATCCTAGCGGTGTAGATATTTCTTCAAAGATTACATCAGGCAACGTAAAAAGTAATTCCTGAATGTTGGGATTTTGTGCGCCAAGCTTAGCTGATGCAGCAATTAAAAGGACAAGAAAAATGTTTTTCATGATGATTATTTAAGATGTCTAAAAATATACATAATTGAAGACTTTAAATGTTATTGAGCTGTTTTATGTGGCGCTTTTTTACCTTCGATGTCCTTTTTCATCACAAGGGTTCGGTAAGGGAATGGGATTTCAATTCCTTCATCTTCAAATCGTTTCTTAATGCTTTCGAGTACGTCAATTCTTAGTTCAAAGGCATTCGGAAAATCTTTGGTCCATGCCCAAGCCCGAATCGTTACGGAAGAGTCATTCAAGCTAACAACGGCTGTTTTTACAATCGGTTCTTTCGCTTCAAGCTCTTCGGGAGTTCTATTATCAATAACAAAACGGTGATTTTCGCATTCTTCTTGCATGATTTTTTTGGCCAACTTAACATTGCTGTCGTATGAAATACCAATCTCTACTCGTTCACAGCATTTCTTTTCACCCAAGTCAAAATTGATGAGCTTCTCTTTGTTGATCATGGCATTTGGAATCACGATCATTTTATTTTCAAAATTTTGAATTACGGTGTGTCGCAAAGTAATATCTGTAACTATTCCAATCATATCATCAGAAAGTTTGATAATGTGTCCAATTCTAAACGGTTTGAAGGAGATGATGAAAATACCTCCAACCAAATTTGACAATGCTTCTTGAGAAGCCACACCGGCAATAATCGCAATTACACCTGCACCACCAAGTGCAGTTTGAGCGACCCCTCTCAGTGAAGGGAAAGCTAATAAGCCAAACAGAATTCCTACGGCATAGATGCTGATAACTGCTACATATCTCAAAAATTTATAAGCTGTTGGATCATCTCCTAACCGTATCTTTTTATCGATACTTCTTTTGAACCACATGTTCGAAGTGGCAGCTGAAACAATGGTCGCAACAGCAAGCAATCCAAGGTAGGCAACCAGTCGAAAGTTTTCTTCCAATACTTCGTATTTATCGCGCTCCGCAAAAAGAAAGCTTAAGCCAATAATTCCAAGTACAATCCACAAGGCATTTAGGATTCTTCTCACAAACAAAAGGCTCGTGGAGACTTCGCCTGGAAAGCGTTTTACTTCTCGGCGAGAAAACCATTTGTACAATAGCTTGGTCAATAATTGAAGTGCTATTACCGCGATTACAATTAACGCACCTGAAATAATGTCTTCTTGATGTTTTTCTAAGAATTGTATCATACTTACATCAGCTTATTTTATTGCTACTTCTATTGGTGGAATGGATAATGATAAAATCAGTCAATCGACTAATTATTAAATAAGTCGCCTGCTAGATTGCTTTATTAATTTCTCTTACTTCCTTCCATGTCCAGTTTTTCTTCGCAGAAATGTTACGGTAGGCAAAAGATAAGAAATCAGTAACTAATCGTTCAAAAATATAGGGATCTATGGTCGATGGGTATATCTCTCTTTCTGTGGGGTTAGCGTATCGTTCAGCTTTAGAAAGTTGGTTGCTTTCTAATCGTAAAATAGGGCCTGTGTCTGCCACACCATCTGCATGCCACGTATATCCACCTTTCTCTAAAAGGTTTAGTTGCGTTACCAATGGTTTAAATGAGATTCGAGGAAGTGTGGGCCTGCTAGTAATGTCCACCCATGTGGTGTATTTGCATTCTACTTCGTAACGATTGTCGGGGTAAATGCTCATCACAATATCAAAACCATTACTTTTTGAAAAAAGCGCGTAGTAGTGCAGTGGAGTATCTGCGTGCACGCACTGTAGTCCTATTTCAGGGTAATTATTTACAGGACATTTACCGGAGTCTATTTTTTTGTAGTCGTTTATAGCGTGATGGTATTCCTCTTCCCAAATGTTGCGATATGCTTCAGTATTTTGAAGCACATCCTTTAATCTGGGGATGAAATACGCAAACTTCTCTTCACATAGCTTCATTTCCTCTGCTTCCCCAAAAGGAATGTAAAACCGTTCTTTTTCTACAGCGTTGATGTAGCAGACCAATTTAAGCGCATGGTCTGCGCCATCGTTGGATAAATCAAGCTCTCTAAAATCACCAATAATCGCCATCTGATGCACTATTGATTTGTGCTCCATGGCTAATTCAGGTTCAAATAATGCCCAAACACCCACAAAACCATCAATATCAAAATGGGTCGCAGAGATCAGTGGGTTATCAATACCTTCAAAATTCTGTTCAATGGCATTCAGAACGATTCCACCTGAAGTATCATCCGTAATTGACGAGTGAATATTTCCTCCTTTCCAGTGAGACAATATGAGGCCTTTCGTGTGTAAGCCATCTACAATGATTGCTTCTCGTTGACCTATTTCGTGAAACGGGATAAATTGCTTTTCGTTTTTCAATTAAGTAATTGGATTTAAAACCACACTAAAAATAACCATTGAACTTGGGTCATTTCCATAAAAACACTTTTCAATCGCCATCATAATATTATTGGCCATGAAATATGAGGTATGCAGCTCTTGCTTGTCTTTTAATGACCACTGTATCGTATAGGAACTCTCTTTGTCTTTGTAATCTTTGATGTAGTTCAGCATTTTGGTTAAGGCTTCTACTTTGGTGGAGCCTTCTGTGCTATGAAATAAAAATGATTGGTGGTGACGCGGGTTTACGGTCACTACATCGAGCACTATTTTTTCATTATGCGCATGAAAATCAAAAATGATATTGCTTTGCTTAAGTGCAATATATTTCTCGATTTCTTTCTGTAATCGGTTGATTTCAATGTTTTGTTCTGATGCTGTCATTTTGGTCAATATTTGAATATACCTACAAACTATTCTTTTTTGCTTCCTTTTCTTTTAAAAGATAAGGAGCAATGAGTATTTTAGTCGATTATTTAAAGAACTAATCGATAAACAAATTTAAGCATGATTAAAAAGCTAGCCACCTTTTTGACCGCACTTTTAGTGCTCAATACCGCAAATATTGCCAAAGAAGGCATGTGGTTGCCGTTATTACTAAAAAGTTTGAACGAAAGCGATATGCAAACCATGGGGCTGAAGCTCTCTGCCGAGGATATCTACGATGTAAATAATTCTAGCCTCAAGGATGCAATTATTTCTTTTGGTGGCTTTTGTACCGGTGAAATTATTTCTGACCAAGGTTTAATCTTAACCAATCACCACTGCGGTTATGGGCAGATTCAATACCATTCTTCGGTAGAAAATGATTATTTGACCAATGGATATTGGGCAAAGGAATTATCCGATGAGCTACCAAACGAAGGGCTAACGGCTACTTTTATCGTTCGTATGCAAGAGGTTACCGACCAAGTTTTGGATAGCGTAGGTGTAGAGCTTACAGAGGAAGAACGAGAACGACAAATCAAGAAGAATATCAAACGAATTGGCGAAGAGGCCACTGAGGGAACAATCTATGACGCTGTTATCAAGCCATTTTTCTACGGGAATCAATACTTTATGTATGTGACCAAAACGTATAAAGATGTTCGTTTGGTGGGTGCACCACCTTCAAGTATCGGTAAATTTGGTGGTGACGAGGATAACTGGATGTGGCCAAGACACACTGGAGATTTCTCTATGTTTAGAATCTATGCAGGAGCAGATAACGAGCCAGCGGAATACAGCGAAGATAATGTGCCTTACCAGGCGCCTCGATCTTTGAAAATATCTACCAAAGGAGTCGAAAAGGGTGACTTTACCATGGTGTATGGATTTCCGGGGAGAACACAGCAATACTTAACTTCTTACGCAGTAAACTTGATCAAGAACATTGAGAATCCGGCGATGATTGACATCAGAAGAGCTATTTTGGATGTGATGGATCGGAACATGCGACAAAGCGATGAGGTAAGAATAAAGTATGCGGCAAAATATGCGCGTGTCAGTAACTATTGGAAAAAATGGATCGGTGAAAACCGTGGATTGGATCGATTAGGTGCATTAGCTGTAAAACTAGAAAAGGAAAAGCAGTTTCAAATTGCTGCAATGAAGTCAGGAAATGAGGAGTATGAATTAGCGCTGCCTGAATTAAAAAAGCTGTATGTTGAGTTAGAGGATTTGGCATTGGCAAGGGATTACTTTGTTGAAATTGCTTACCGAGGATTAGATATCGTATCGATTGCAAGAACGTTTAGAAGAGATATTAGCGATTTAGCAGCGGGAAAGGAGTTTGACCAAGCGCACATCGATGGCTTAAAAAACCGTGTAGAGCGTTTTTATAAAGATTACGACAAGCAATTGGATCAACAATTGTTTACGACTTTGATGCATAAGTATGGCATGGAAGCCCCTAAAAAGTATATGCCTGAGGTATTTGAGCAAATCAATGGAAAGTATAAGGGGCACTATCCGGACTTTACAGAAATGGTGTACGATAAAACCATTTTTGATAGTAAAGAAGAAGTATTGGCGCTTTTGGAGAATTACAACAAAAAAGCAGCAAAGAAATTATTGAAAGACCCTGCTTATCAGGTAGCAGAAAGCCTTTGGAGTAATTATTTGAATAACATAAGCCCTGAGTACAACCGAATTAATGATGCCATTGATAAATGGAGCAAAGTGTACGTAAAGGGAATGCAAGAATTGTTGCCGGGTACTTACTACCCTGATGCAAACTCAACATTGCGACTAGCTTATGGACAAGTAGACACTTACGAACCAAGAGACGCGGTGAAATATAACTACTACACTACTGCAAATGGGATAATGGAAAAATACGATCCGACAAACAAAGATTTTGTGCTTCCTGCAGATATGATTGATTTGATCAGTAAAAAGGAGTTTGGCGATTATGCAGAAGATGGTGAGCTTCATGTCTGTTTTATCGCTTCGAATCACACCACAGGTGGAAATTCAGGCTCTCCTGTATTAAATGCTAACGGAGAGTTAATCGGTCTCAACTTTGACCGAAACTGGGAAGGTACGATGAGCGACATTATGTACGATCCTGATCAGTGTAGAAATATTGCGGTTGATGCGCGCTACATTTTATGGGTAGTTGACAAGTATGCAGGTGCGACTCGATTGATTGATGAAATGGAGCTGGTGAAATAACCATTGATATTTAAATAATGAAAAGCCTTTTAGCTGAATAGCTAGAAGGCTTTTTTGTGGTACAACTAATTTGCTTTTTTTGACGTCTTAAATGAGAACTAAAGAGACGTTCTTTTGTGCTAAATTATTATGAATAATTATATTGCAGTAGTTTTATGTTGTTCTTTAACCAAATAAGCGGGAAATTAATCATAGAATAAGTGAAATCATTTATTACCATAGTTTTTTTATTTTGGGCGGTGCACTGCACCGCCCAAAATTTAATTCCCAATCATTCGTTTGAGGATACGACGCAAACCATCAATGGTTTTGATTGGCCAGATAAATGGGAAATGGCGGCTGGTGGTAATACAGGGCCTGAATTCTACAATGCTTATCAAGACACCTTGTGGACTGTTCCTCAATCTTATGCAGGTTTTCAATATCCTCAAAATCAAAATAGTTACCTTGGTTTGAGAATGTTCATATTATCTAGAGATGGAAATATGACCCGTGACTATATTCAAAACCAATTGAAACAACCATTGCTTGCTGATACCAACTATTGTTTTCGAATTCATGTGAATTTACCAGATTCTATGCAGTATGCTTCTCGTAATCAATTGGCAATTTATTTTTCTAACAGTAGAGTTTCTTCTACCTCTAATTTTAATTTACCGTACACTCCTCAGATTATAGTATCACCAACTGATTATATATCCGATAAAGAAAATTGGACGGTATTTAACCATACGTATAAAGCAACTGGTGGCGAGCGTTACATGGTAGTTGGTAATTTTAATGATTCTACCGCAATTGATACGCTTAGAGTAGGAGGAAGTCTTAATCAGAACGATTACTATGGCACCTATTACTTCATCGACAATCTTTATTTAGGCAGTTGTGATAGTTTACCCATTAGTTATGATGGAAGTGTGAAAGCAACCCTGGAAAATACGCCTTGTTATACCAAGAATAACGCCGTTTCTGTAAATTACACCAATGAAGGAGAAGAATGGCTCGATTTTACTAAAGATACGTTGTCCCTTACAGCAGAAGTAATAGAAAACGGCACATTGGTGCAAACCATTACTCAAGAAATTAATAATAATGCGCTTAATCCAATTTCCAACCACCCTTTAATTGGTGGAACTACCGCAGAATTTTTACTTCAAAATTTTGATTTTAGCACCATCGGTGCTACGTATAATCTAATAGTCACAGCAAGTTTCTCAAAAGATGAGGTAGCTGCAAATAATATCTTTGATACTACTTTCACTACTAATCAGCAAATAGGAACTTTTTCCATTTCTGATGATACTATTTGCAGTGGTGAAGAAGTTCAGCTATATAGTTCTGCAAGTATTGGCTCAGCCCAGTGGCAATTCAGTGATGATCTCAGCACATGGCAAAATCTGCCTGCTGGAGATTCTGCTGCTCACTTGCCTACTTCTAATCCTACTTTTTATCGGTTAGCTGTTTGCGATGTGCTTTATTCCGATACGTTTCAATTGGTCAATCCTGCTGAAATTATTTTAAGAGATACTTCCTTTAACGGCTGTAAAAATACGTCACTTACTATTATACCTTCAGTTACGGTGCCTATCCAAGAATTAAATTGGTACAGCTCACCAACAGCAGAAACACCTTTTTACCAGGGCTTTTCGTATTCGTTTACCATTTCTCAAAATCAATCATTCTACTTAGCTACTGTAATCGATAGCTGTGAAAGCACTACAAGAAGTGAAGTGAAGATTACAGCGGATAGATGTGAATTGTTAATCCCCAACATATTTACGCCAAACGGCGATGGACTAAACGATGTGTGGGAGTTTCAAAATGCAAACGGTAAGCGCTTGAATGTAGTTATCTTTAACCGATGGGGAGCGGTGATCGCCAACTGGAAAGGCAACCAACCTTGGGATGGAGGAAACTTAGAAAGCGGCACGTATTATTATGTCGTAGAAACGGACGAAGAGACGCACAGAGGTACGGTGAGTTTGGTGAGGTAGGAGGTTCTAAAAAATCCGAACTTCAATGACATCGATTGCTACTAGTGCCTCTCGGTATAATTTTAAAAGGTCATCGAGTGCCGCTGATAGGCGGTGTATCGAGATGCCCTTTTAAAATCACTCAAGATACTAATAGTGTATCAAGATGCACTTGAATTTATATCTTTGATCTCTGCGGTTTATCATGTTGGATGTATTGACTGAATAATTGTTTTTTCTACAAATCAAACCAAAAGATCAAATTACTTGAACAGAAAAAAAGTCTTGAGTAAAGAATTTTTTCAGCTTTGTTTAATCTATTTTAAGAAGTAGATATCTAACTTATTAAAATTAAGACAATACAAAAATCTTGTTTAGATTAGGTATTTATACTTAGTGAAAAGTAACTCAGATGACAGTTTTTACCTTAATAAATCGTTAAATTTAAGGCTTTAAAATTAACTTAATTTACATACATGAAATCATATTTACTACTGGTGGCGAGTTTTGTGGCTTTCCATTTTACTAGTTATGCCCAAGAAACGACCCTGAAGTTAAAGTCGGCAGACTACAAAATAGCCGCAAATATTAATCAAATTACTTTCGAGAATTTAGAACTAGCAAAGTATAAAAATACCTACTATGTCTATGTTCATTTTAATGAAATACCAACCAATGCAATAAAGGAAAAGCTAAAAAATAGCGGACTAGAGCTTGATTTCTACGTAACAAGTAATACGTATTATGCAAATATGTTGCCTACTACTAACTTTTCCACATTAGCGAATTTAGGCGTAGATGGTTTATATGCTGTTTCTCCTCAGTTTAAAATGGATCACCAATTAGCCAATGCCAATTATCCTGAGCATGCTTGGTTGGGTAAAAAGCTGCAAGTGATCGTTCAGCGCCGTGCAGATTTTTCAGAAAACGAGTGGAATTACTACTTACAAAGCTTTGGAGCAGATATCTTAGGATCTTACGATTTCTCAAACCTGACAACCATAGCTGTTCTTCCGGAACACCTAACCGCAATTGCAGGACATCCTATGGTTACTTACTTGGAACCAATCGATCCTGAACCGGTAAAAGAGGATTTATTAGGTAGATCTAATCACCGTGTAAATTGGTTGGGCAATAAAAATATCAATGGCATTTCTTACAATGGTGAAGGTGTATGGATGGCTGTAGGTGATGATGGTGCAATAGGCCCCCACATCGATTTTAAAGGGCGAACTGACCAATCAGTTTCAGGCTCTAGTTCAGGAGAACATGGTGATCACGTATGTGGAATCGCTGTTGGTGCAGGAAACTTAAACCCTGATGCACAAGGTATGGCTTGGGCTGCTGATTTAAAAGTATACAATGTATGGAATGCTGTAAACAGTTCTCCAACCTCAGTGTCAAACCCTGGTATAGTGGTTACTTCTACCTCGTATGGAAATGGATGTAATGCGGGATATACTTCATTTGCACGAACTGCTGATCAACAAGTAAGACAACTAGAAACGATCATGCACGTATTTTCTGCAGGTAATTCTGGTACGCAAAACTGTGGATATGGCGCAGGCCCAGGATGGGGAAATATCACAGGCGGCATTAAAGCCGGTAAAAATGTAATGGCGATTGGAAATGTATTAGCTACTGATGGACTAGCAAACTCTAGTTCTAGAGGTCCCGCTCACGATGGTCGTATTAAGCCTGATGTGTGTGCAAACGGAACACAGGTTTTGTCTGCTTTTCCAAATAACCAGTACGTAAGTAACACTGGTACTTCTATGGCCGCTCCCGGAGCAAGTGGAACATATACCGCTTTAGTACATGCTTTTAAAACATTGAACGGCGACACGGTTCCTCCATCTTCTTTGATGAAGGCGACCATGATGAACACTGCTGATGATTTAGGAAACAAAGGTCCTGACTTTAGTTATGGTTGGGGAAGAATAAATGCTAGAAAGGCGCTTCAAGTTTTTGAAGATAACCGCTTTTTGTTGGATACCATTGCACAAGGAGATTCCAATGTGCACGTAATCAATGTTCCGGCAAATGCTAAGGACGTGAAGATAATGGTGTATTGGAATGATTACGAGGCTTCATCTAATGCAACAACAGCTTTGGTAAACAACTTGGATATGACAGTGACCGATGGAAATGCTGTAACTCATCTCCCATATGTATTGAATACCACTCCAACTCCTGCAGCGTTAAATAGCCCTGCTACAAGAGGAGTGGATGATTTAAATAATGTGGAGCAGGTATATTTCCAAAATCCATCTAATACTAACTTTACCGTAAAAGTAAAAGGGAAAACAGTGCCTCAAGGGCCACAAGGATATGTGATTGTTTACACCTATGAAATGGATAATTTAACGGTGACGTATCCTTCAAATGGAGAAAGTTTGGAAGCAGGAACTGCTGAGTTAATTCGTTGGGATGCAGTTGATACGAATGCAACTGTGTCAGTAGAGTATTCTGTTGATAACGGTGCTACTTGGTCAATAGTTAATGGTAACGTACCATTTAACAGAGAGTACCAAAATTTTGTAGTTCCGAATGTGGCGACTTCAACTGCCTTAATCAGATTGACTCAAGGCAATTTCTCAACAATTAGTCAGCCATTTAGTATTATCGATCGTCCAAATAACGTTTCGATTGTATCGGTTTGTCCTACTGATTTTACAATTTCTTGGGATTCTGTGCCAGGCGCTACAGCATATGAAGTATCTATGTTAGGCGCTAAGTTTATGGATTCCATAACCACGGTTACAGACACATTTGCTGTAATTAATAGTCCTGTGATTAACGAAGAGTGGGTAGCTGTGAAGGCTATTGGAAACGGTATCATCGGTAAGCGTACCATTGCAATTACCAAATCTACGACTGTTACGAATTGTTCTTTAGCAGACGATCTTGGAGCTGTAGATATTCTTTCTCCTGGCGGAAATGCGATTTTTGATTGTGTAAATACCAGTGCACTTCCGTTGAAGATTCGTTTAGAAAATACAGGTGCGGGTATCAAAACTAACTTTAATTTATCATTCATATTGAATGGAGTGGCATCACCAAAAGTGCTCTACACGGATACAATATTACCTGGAAATTCTGCTGAATTTACCTTCCCTTCAAATGTTAGCATTAATACCGGATTAAATGATTTAGCAGTAGTTATCGACGCAGGAGATATGAATATCTATAATGATACGATTAAGAAGGAAATCCAATTGTATTCAAATGCAGTTACCGTAACGGCACCTTACTTCCAAAATTTTGACAGTTTTAATAGTTGTACCACTGCGAATAATTGTGAACAAGGGGTTTGTCAATTATCACAAGGGTGGACGAATCTAACCAACACCGTGTGGGATGATTTTGACTTTAGAACCAATTCAGGTACTACTGCTTCTTCGGCGACTGGTCCTTCGGCTGATCACACAACAGGAAACAGCAGTGGTAACTATTTATACATTGAAAGTTCTGCTTGCTTTGAGCAAGCAGCTGAAATGTTCTCTCCATGTTTAGATTTAACATCTGGTGTGAGTCCTGAAGCTTCGGTTTGGTATCACATGTATGGTGTAACTATGGGTGAACTTCATTTTGATGTGTTATCCGATGGGGAACTATTCGAAGATGTGATTCCTGCGTTGAGGTTTAATCAAGGAGATGTATGGAGAAAAGCCGTTATTGATTTAACTCCATTTGTGGGCACAAAAGCTAATGTGAAGTTTAGAATTCTTACCGGGAATAGCTTTAGATCTGACATCGCCTTAGATGATTTTAGATTAATTGACACTGCTACAGCAGTTGGTTTGTCTGAGGCCATACTGGAAGGTCTACAAATCTATCCTAACCCAAGTAATGGAGTATTTACAGTTGATCTTGGAAATTCTGTGACTTCTACGCAAGCTGCAGTATTGGATATCAATGGTCGTATGGTGTATGAAAATACATTAAACGGAAGTTTACACCAATTGGATTTAACGCATCTTGAAAAGGGAGTTTACTTCTTACAGTTAAATGTAAACAACGAACGAATTAATAAGAAGTTAATCATTCAATAATAGCTTGAAAAGTTAGAAGGGTGCACAGAAATGTGCGCCCTTTTTTTGTGCCAAATCATAGAGAATACCTGTACATTTGTTATAAATTATTAACCATATGAATTACATTCTATTTGACGATAGTCGTCTCAATTTATTGCCTTTTACTTATACCCGACCAGTTTCGGAAATTAGATGTGGGATCTTAACCATCACTCAAAAATGGGCCGAATACGTAGGAGAGAAGCCCTCTTTCTTAACAGCTGATTATTTGCAGGAAAAGTATCCAGCAATATACGCGGCTAATAATTACTACATCAATGGAAGCATCTTTCCATCGGATGAGTTATTGAACCGTATACACCAATTGGAAGAAGGCGAGCTGCTTTATCACCAAGGATTAGAAAAGGTGATTGCGTTTCGATCGAATCAGAAAGTGGAGCTTGGAGCATTTGATATTCACAACTTTCAGCAAGTTAACTTTAGCGGTGAGCTTTTGAGTATTAGTAATGTTTGGGATATTTTTGCAATCAATGATAAAGCCATTCAATCCGATTTTGATCGATTAACAAAAGGTAGAACCTCTCAGCTTTTAGGTGACACCAACACACTTATTGGAGATCAATTATTCATTGAAGAGGGTGCATTGATTCAAGGAGCCATTCTAAATGCATCAACAGGTCCTATTTATATCGGAAAAGATGCGGAGATAATGGAGGGTTCTGTAATTAGAGGGCCATTTTCTTTGGGGGAGCGCGCCACTGTGAAAATGGCATCAAAAATATACGGTGCTACTACAGTTGGTCCTCACTGTAAGGTTGGCGGAGAAGTAAGCAATTCTGTGTTGTTTTCATACTCCAATAAAGGCCATGATGGATTCCTAGGAAACTCCGTAATAGGAGAGTGGTGTAATTTAGGAGCCGACACCAATGTTTCTAACCTTAAAAATAACTATGCTTCTGTAAAAATATGGAATTACGACAAAAAGGGATTTAAGGATACAGGCTTGCAGTTTTGTGGTTTAATGATGGGAGATCACTCGAAAAGTGGCATTAATACGATGTTTAATACCGCTACTTTAGTTGGAGTAAGTGCAAACGTTTATGGAGGAGGTTTTCCGCGCAACTTTATTCCTTCCTATGCATGGGGTGGAGCTGATAAGTGGATTACGTTTAGAACAAATAAGGCATTTGAGGTAGCCGAAAAAATGATGGCAAGAAGAGGCATTGAATTTACTTCGGCTGATCGATCAATTATGGAATATATTTTCGAAGAGACAGCAAGTTATCGCAATTTCTAATTTTGCTGAGGTATGGTACAAAAAAAGTCCGTTTCGATTTCGAAACGGACTTTTTAATTTTATTTAAGGAAAGATTATTCAGCGGTCTCTATAGCTTCCTCTTCCTTTATTTCTTCTTTTACAGTTGCGTTAGGGCTCAATTCATTGATGATGTTCATTTCATCAATCAATCGCTTTGCTCCTGCATATTTATCAATGATAAACAGGGTGTAACGGATATCTACAGAAATCGTACGTTGTAGTTCAGTTTCAAACGCGATATCACCACTCATTGCTTCCCAGTTACCATCAAAAGCAGTACCGATTAATTCGCCTCTTCCGTTAATGACTGGAGACCCTGAGTTACCTCCCGTAATGTCATTATTAGAAATAAAGTTCACAATCATTTCGCCTTTACTGTTTGCATACTGACCATAATCTTTTGCCTTGTATAGTTCCTTCAATTTAGATGGTACCACAAATTCAGGATTTTTTGGATCTTCTTTTTCCATAATTCCTTCAATAGTTGTGTAGTAGTTATAATATACAGCATCTCTTGGGAAATAGTCTTTAACTGAACCATAAGTTACACGCATGGTACTGTTTGCATCAGGTGCGTATGCTTTGTTAGGATTCATTTCTCTAATTCCTTTAAGATAAAGTCTTCCTGCATTGTTTAGCTTCTCATCAATAACGCGCTTTTGAGCACCTAGGTTTTGAACGTAGTCTTCTAGGATGATGGTGTTTGCTAGTTGGAATAAGTAATCTTTCTCGATTTTAGATGCTTTAGGCTTTTCTAAGAAATCCATCATACGCTCAGACGAAGTGAAGATTGATTTGCTGTAAACTTTTTCAGCCATTTTGTTAAAATCACCTTTAAACTTATTCACTAAGTCTTTAAACATTTCAGGTTGCTGCTCTTTAGGGATGTCGTTAGAATATGCTTTCATCATTGCTGCAAACACTTGCTTATCGATAGTGTAAGAAAACTCTTCAAAGTGCTTTTCAGCTCTTTTCTTCGCAGACTCAACAGCTGCTTCTTGTTTTTCTTCATCGTCTGCATTAAGCGCGGCCAATAAACCTCTGCTTCTCCATGCAAGTGATACAGATTCTATTCGATATATTGCTTCGATGTCATAGGTACTTTTCAATATGATTTTAGAAAGCTCTTGGTAACCTTCGTCATAGTTTGAAATTACATTTTTGTATTCCTCTGCTCTTGTATCGTCTTTTGCAACCCAAGCTTCGAAGGCATCTTCTTCTGCTTTCTTCTTATCGTAAATTTTTAAACGCTTAAGACCTGCAGTTTGACCTTTAAAATACTTCCAGTAATTAGCCACAGATGCTTGCTTATCAGCATAGTTGATGTAAGTTTGCTCATCTTTAGCCATTTCAGCTTCGTAAATGTCTAATACTTGTCTTCTCAACTTAACAATAGCAGGTTGTGAGATATTTACAGCCATTTCTACTCCGTAAGAACTTAAGTATCTATCTGTGCTTCCTGGGTAACCAAAAATCATAGAATAATCTCCTGCTCTTCGGTCAGCTATGTTTACAGGTAAAGAGTGCTTCGGAGTGTATGGCTTATTATTTTCGTCATAAGATTTAGTTGGCTTGTTGTCTGCATCAGCGTATACTCTGAATAAAGTAAAATCACCAGTATGACGCGGCCACATCCAGTTGTCTGTATCACCACCATATTTACCAATTGATGATGGAGGAGCACCTACAAAACGAACATCACCAAATGTTTCATATATGAACATGTAATATTCATTTCCATTGTAAAAGCTTTTAATCTGAACATCGTAGTCGTTGTCAGTTCCTGCTTTTTCTTCCAATTCATTAATAATAGAGTCTGCTTTAGCCGCACGCTGTCCTTCTGTAAGCTCCACACCCAATAATGGTAAAATATCTTTAGTTACATCTTCCATTTTTACAAGGAAAGAAACACTGAATCCTGCAGGAATTTCATCCTCATTTTTCATTGCCCAAAAACCATCTTTAAGGTAGTTGTGTTCTTTCGTACTGTTCTCTTGAATTACACTAAAACCACAGTGGTGATTAGTTAGCATTAATCCCTGATCTGAGATGATTTCCCCTGTACAAAATCCGCCGCCTAATCTTACAATAGCATCTTTAAGGCTAGAGTTATTTACACTGTAAATTTCTTCAGGAGTTAATTGTAATCCTTGTTTTTGCATGTCAACATAGTTGAGACGCTTTACAAACATTGGTAGCCACATTCCCTCATCAGCCTTAACTGTAGGTGTGCCTAATAAAAATAATGCTGCAATAAATGCTAATGCAATCTTCTTCATTTCGCTGTTATTTATAAGTTATAAAATTTCGAACGACCAAATTAAGCGCTTAATCTTAATAAAAAAACTGAATCGCGATAAATGGTCATTGTGCGGTATTAGTGGTAATGGACTTAATTGTCCATTACTACTTTTAGCGTTTGTTGTTTATTATTTGAAGTTACTCTAATTAGGTATAAACCTGAGTGTTGATTACTAAGATCAATATTTATTTGACCGGACTTTTCACTCGGTAAGTAATTTTCTATTAGCTGGCCTTTACTATCAAAAATTGAAATCATTGGGTTTTCATCATACCCTGACCATTTAATGGTTATGTCTCCTTTTGTAGGGTTTGGGTAAGCAGTGATGTTTGCATTATTAACTGTGTTTACATTCAGACCAACAGGTACCTGCTCTACTCTGATATTATCGATATATAATGAGTTCCCCGGACCTGATACATTTTCAAGATATAAATTAACGATAGGATTGTTTGCAGCTGCTGTAATTGGCACACCTATCGTTTTAAAATCAGATTTGCCTGCTGGTGCATATTCTGTAGATTGTGGTGTCACAGATTGCAGTTGTGCACCATCTAGCGAAGCAAAAAGTGTTTTATTATTCCCACAATCGGTGCTGTAATATAAATTTATTGTATCGCCACCAAAGTTTGGAATACCACTGTAGGCAATATCAAAAAACAAGTGTGGATAGCTTACTGTATCGAAGTTTAATGGAGGAAATACTAAAACATCTGAAAATCCTGCGCCTAAAGTGGTATAGTTGTCAATTTTTAATACATACGTTAATGCTGGAATAGAAAACATATGCTCCCAAGTATTATCACCGTCAAAGTTTTCTATAGCAAATTTGGCTACAGGATTTCTTGGAAAAACTGCCAATTCAAAATCCTCTGTAAAAGGTAGATTTTCAATCGGTGGAACCTCTACGTCTAGATAGTTTATTAGTGTTATGGTATCTGAATTGGTGCCATCTGATACGATGAGTGTAACATCATATGTTCCTGTATTTGCATAAGTCACTGTAGGGTTAGCTAAAGTCGATTGTGCAGGGATTCCTCCTGGAAATGACCATTGATAGCTGGTGATGGTGTTTAATGACTGGTCATTGAATTGAACAGGAATTCCGGGACAAGCGACAGAATTGTTAGAATTAAATCTAGCGACAGGCCGGTTCGTAGGATATTCGAATGGATCTGACATCCAGACACCTCTTCCGTAAGTAGCTGCTCTTAGTTTATTGGTTGAATAATTCATTTCCAATTCATTCACGATAACATTTGGCAAGCCACTCATGTATGGAAGCCACTCAAAAGTAAATGGTTTTTTGTAGTAAATACCCACGTCTGTTCCTACATAAAGTATGCCATTTCTGATGTCTCTTTCGATGCAGTTTACAGGTAAATTGGGCAAGTCATAGCTAATATTATTCCAACTACTCCCCCCATTGGTGGAATGGAACACTTTGTTACCCGCTAAAAATCCTGACAAAGTAACCCAAACTTCATTAGCATTTTGGTCATTTATTTCGATATATGTTTTAGAAAGACCCGGTAAGTTGTTAGTAATATCAACCCAACTGACCCCAAGGTTATTAGTCTTAAAGATACTCGCCTGAGTTCCTGCGTAAATCGTATTTGAGTTCGAAGGGGCGACTTCTAAAGTTCTAAACGTTGGTCCTCCGGGGAAGTTAGAAATTTTTGCCCAATTGGTTCCCAAATTGTTTGATAACCAAATGTTTTCAAATCCTGCTATGATTCTATCTGGGTTATTTTGGTCTAAAGTATATGGAGTTACCCAAGCGCCTGACTCAGAATTCCTAATGGATCCTGCAATTCCTCTGAAGGTAGAGCCATTGTTTACCGACCTTCTCAAACCTCCATTTTGTGATGAAGTAAAGATAATGTTGGTGTCCGTGTGATGAATGGCACATTCCATTCCATCTGCTCCAAAAACTTGTGTCCACTCCTTATTGCCAACATATCCGCGCATACAGCCGTTGTCTTGCGTTCCACCAACAATCTTATTCGGTGCTAATTCAGAGCCTGCGATCTTATAAAATTGAGATATCTCTAATGTAGCAGATAGATCTGAATAATTATTTCCTTTATCAGTTGACTTAAAAAATCCACCATCAGAACCACAATAAAGATGACCATTAAAAAATTCTAATGTATGGATGTCAGCGTGTGTATAGCCGATCGTGTTTGGCCATACCCAATGAGCAGAAATGTTCCAATTTACACCTGCATCAATTGACTTCCAAACATTCACTCCTCCGATAAATACTTCATCGGCATTGTCAGGAGAAATAGCGATTGCTAAATCATACCAACTCTGACCACCTGAACCTGAGCCGTCATTAGAGCTACTTAAAATATTTGGAGAGTTGCTCATTTGTGTCCAAGTATTTCCTGTGTCTAGCGATCTGTAAAGGCCATAATAAGAGGCATCAGAAGAAGCGCCATACAATCCGTAAACTACTGCGGGATCATCTGGTGTAACCCCAATTACCATTCTGTTTACTGCAAATCGTGAAGGTAATCCTGTGTTGGATAGTGAAAAAGACAAACCACCGTCTGTTGATTTGTGAAACTGAGTACTACTAGCATAAATAATATTAGTATCAGTAGGGTGCATTTCCAAATCCCAAATAAAACCAGTTTGCGTTCTGTTGTAATTTGCACCTCCGTCTGTGGTCATATACACACCCGTACTAGTACTTACCCAATGTTTATTAGAGTTGGTTGGGTGCATTAATATTTTAGTTGGTCGTATGCTTTGCGCAATGTTAAATGACAAGCCTGTTGTGTTAAAACTTAATCCACCATCTATTGATTTTAAAACACCTACGCTGTATGTGTCACTTCCAAAACCATCACCAGTTGCGATGTATACAATATTAGAATTGTTAGGATCTATGCCTATTCCAGTAACACCTAATACAGGTAGGTTATCGGTTAAAACCGTCCATGATGAACCTCCATTTGTGCTTTTCCAAAGACCTCCCGCCGGTGCACCAATAAATATGGTATTGGTATCATTTGGGTCCATCGCAATAACGTTTACACGTCCTTGCCCAGGACTGTAGCTTACCGAGTTCCAATCATTGGGCCCTAATGAGGTCCAGTTGGCTGACTTCTCCGCTGTGAAAGCACTACGATGTGTCTTTTTATAATCCATGAAATTGTTCCAAGCTAAGTTTGAGGCGAAGCGCTCACCCGATGGAAAAACGCGTTGGTCGGTAAACCACTCCCATCTCTTAAACTGTTTAAAGCCTTTACCTTTTTCATATGGCTTACCAGCATAGAATTCATTAAAAGATTTCTGTACTTCGTAAAAATTTACCGACTCGTCGGCCATCTTTCTTACGAATTCTTGAGCAAATAATGTATTGCATCCTAGCACTATAAGTGCAGGTATTATAATTCTTTTGAACATAAATATTGATTTAATGAAACTACAGTGCTATAAAATTAACCTTTTTTGAGCAAAAAAGTTTGTCTCAAGCTTGTCATTCTGTCTCTATTTGTAGACCTTCTGGCCTTTATTTAGCCAAACACCCCAGACTTTATTGTAGGCGTGAATTTGCTCAGTTGGCTCACCTAAAGAATTAACGATTTCTTTTCCTGAATTCACCCATTCAAAAATCCCACCATATAAATTATAAGTGTTTAAAAATCCTGCTGATTCGAGCTTTTCGCCAATCTTTTCACTTCTATAACCCACGGAGCAATAAACGATTATTTTTTTATCTCTAGGTAGCTGATCTATTGCATCAAGTTTGAAGTTTTCGTAACCCACCCATATTGACCCTTCAATATGAGAGACGTCATATTCCGCTTTCGTTCTGGCATCTAAAAAGATAGCAATATTTGCATCTGCGTCCTCTATTGAAATCTGTTCCACTGAATTACTCAGTAGTGTTTTTAACATCAGATTATAGGAGGTGCTCGATACCTGAGATATAGCTGAGAAAAATGACATTTGTAGTGCTATTAATAGATATAGTTTATTTTTCATAATAATTTCCAAGGCTTAACTCCCAATTATAAGGTGCAAAATCAAGTTCGGGTTTTCGGTCATTTGGAATTAATTCATAATCGTTTAAAAATTTACGTATTCCTTTCTTCCCTCCAAAGTCTCCACGAAACCAACTGAATAATGAAGTAGTTGTTACTTTATTTAACATTGAGTCATAATTAGTTGTTTTGTTCAAAAAGTTAACCGCAACTGCATCAATTTTTGAATTAAAATTCTCCACTTGGTAAGCTGCTACTAAAGGACAGCTCTTAGCTCCGCAATTCAATGCAAAGTGTATTCTTGGATCTGTGTTCTTTGTTCTAAATGTTCGCTCATATTTTCCTACAAATGGATTTTTTAATAAACCCAGGGAGAGCTTTATGGTGGAGCTGCGTATGATTCCGTGCTCAATGTCATCAAAACTAAGTAATTTGCCGGCTATCTCGATTTGTTTCATCTTGAAAAAGGCACCTCTATCGTCGTAAAGAGACGGCTTTTCTGATAGTATAAGTTGGATGTATGCGTTGTATACATTAATCCAAAAAACTTTTTTTTCCTTGTCGGTGCTTAACTGGTTGGCTAAAACATCCATTGGTACATTCGCTAGCTTCTGCTGCAAACTATCCGTACTTGTCCCTTTCATAACTGATTGAATTAGCTCAGTGGAAAGTTGAATGTAGTTTACCTCTTCAGCTGCAGTTGTTTTAGATTCTGTTACATTTGCTGCTCCGCAATTGGTCAGAAAGAGCTGAAAGATGACGGATAGAATGATTAGTTTTTTCATAACGTTATAGATTTACCTTTTTACGGTATTTACGTAAATGGTCGATATAAAGTAAACAAGCTATTCACAAATGTATTCAAATAATAAGTCCTTTTCACTAGCCCTTAGTATAATCATCCCTACGTTAAACGAGTCATCGAATATACAAGAACTGCTAACTTGGCTTAGGACATCTGACTCTCGACTGCAAGAAATCATAATAGTGGACGGAGGAAGCACGGATGGAACACTTGAGCTGATTCAAACGCTCGATGTAGTGGTTACTTCATCAGCACCTTCTAGGGCAATTCAAATGAATGTAGGGGCAAAAGTAGCAAAGGGAAACGTCTTATATTTTGTACATGCAGACACTCGACCTCCCAAGTCTTACCTAAACGATATCGACGCTTCTATTGCAGATGGTTATAAGTACGGCTGTTATCGAAGTCGATTTGATACTAATGCGTTGCAAATGCGCATGAATGCCTTTTTTACACGGTATCATTTTTTAATGTTTCGTGGGGGAGATCAAAGTCTATTTGTGGAAAAGAATCTTTTTGAAAAAAGTCAAGGCTTCGATGAAGAGATGTGTATTATGGAAGAATACGAATGGTTGAGAAGGGTAAAAGGAGAAGGTCGATTTAAGATTATACCAAAAGGGTGCCTCATTTCTACAAGGAAATATGATAAAAACAGTTACTTTCGCATCAATTTCGCAAACCTTTTTGTTTTTATGCTATTTTATTTGAATTATCCTTCAAGGAAAATGGCGAAAATATACAAGTGGTTGCTTAAATAGTGTAACCAATCATTAGGATTTAATTGAGTAATTATCAATATAACAATAAGTGGATTTGGATCACCGGAGCTTCTTCAGGAATCGGGAAAGCACTTGCAATACAATATGCAAAAAAAAGCGCTAATCTTATTTTATCCGCTAGAAATGAAAGCGTTTTGTTAGCTGTGAAAGAAGCCTGTAAAGGGGCTGGTGAAGTGATGGTGTTACCTTTAGATTTATCGAATACGAATTCTCTAGAGACAGCATATAGTCAGCTAAAAAAGCACGAAGTACAGTTAGATGTTCTGATTAACAATGGAGGCATAAGCCAACGTGGTTTAGTGAGATCTACAGATATGAGTGTGCATCGCAAACTTATTGAGGTAAATTACATCGGTAGTGTTTATTTGACTACGCTTGTGCTGCCTGATATGATTGCACAGGGAAACGGGCATATAGTGGGAATTAGCAGTATCGTGGGGCAATTTGGGTTTCCTTTGCGCTCATCCTATTCTGCCTCGAAACATGCCCTTAAAGGTTTTTTGGAAACACTTTACTTAGAAGAAAGTAAAAATGGCATTGATGTAAGTATCGTTTATCCGGGTAGAATTAACACCGAAATTTCTAAACATGCACTAGATGAGAACGGAAAGTCTACAGAGAAGATGGACGATAGCTTGGCAAAAGGGATGGATGTAAATGAGTGTGCCAAGAAAATTATAAGCGGAATTGAAAAAAAGAAGGTAGAAATTTTCGTTGGAAAGCGAGAACTATTACTTTTATTTATTAGAAGATATACACCGGCAATTTTCTTTAAAATTGCCAAGAATATAAAACCAGTTTAATAGACTTTACCTTGGAAGAGCAGAAGAAAATAATAAGTGGAATTCAGCAAGTTGGAATCGGGGTGCCTAATGTGCATGAAGCATGGGCGTGGTATCGTAAGAATTTTGGAATGGATGTTCCAATATTTCAAGAGGAAGCTGAGGCGAAATTAATGATTGAATATACTGGTAAGGAGGTGCATGCTAGAAATGCAGTTTTGGCAATTAATATGCAAGGTGGCGGTGGATTCGAGATTTGGCAATTTACATCTAGAACTCCGCAGCCTGCAAATTTTGATCTTAAACTAGGAGATTACGGTATTTTCGCGGCAAAAATGAAAGTAGTTGATGTGGATCAATTATATGCCGACTATAAAGCCAAGGGGTTGAATGTTATTTCTGAAGTGAATACCGATCCTGAAGGGAAGAAACACTTTTTTGTAAAAGATTTATATGGAAACCTCTTCCAAATGGAAGAAGGTTCCGTTTGGTTCAATAAAACAACTTACCCAACAGGAGGTCCAAGTGGAGCTGTTATTGGCGTGTCAGATATCGACGAAGCGTTAAAGGTTTATACGGATATTTTAGAGTATGATACAATAGTCTATGACGAGAAAGGGCAGTTTCCCGATTTGAAGGATGTTAATGGTGGTCTTCGAAATTTTAGAAGAGTGAAGTTAAAACACAAATCAGAACGAAAAGGAAGTTTTAGCCAGTTGTTAGGACCAAGCACAATAGAGCTCGTTCAGCTGACTGAAGAAAAAGGACAACAAATTTATAAAGACCGTTTCTGGGGAGATTTAGGATTCATTCACCTATGCTTTGATATCAAATATATGGATGCGTTAAGAGCAGAGTGTAAGTCAAAGGGATTTCCATTTACGGTGGATAGCGAAAATAGCTTTGATATGGGTGAAGCTGCAGGGCACTTCTCTTATATTGCTGACCCTGATGGAACACTCATTGAGTTCGTAGAAACTCATAAAATACCAATCATGAAAAAAATGGGCTGGTATTTGAACCTCAAAACGAGAAATCCTGAGAAGAGTTTACCCAATTGGATGGTTAAAGCATTAAGATTTAATCGGGTGAAGGATTAATTAAATTCTGAAATCACTTTTTCGCGAAGCTTTATCAATTCTTCAGCATTCTTTATGCTGAAGAATTTTTTTGCCATTTTAACAGCGCGATACTGATCGCGGTTTCTTACGTAAACGATTCCTGTAAATAAAAGCACGATTCCCACAAATAAGAAACTGACATCCAACAAGCTGCCGATAAAAAAGCTGATAATTGGCCAATATATAAGGTATAAAACAACGGAGAGGCACAATCTAACGGAAGCATAAAACTCAATGAGTTTCACAGTTTTTGCCGTTACTTTTTTTGCGATTAAGAAAGGGATAGCATTGGGAAGGTAGCCTAAAACCCAAAGTATAGCGTTTAAAAAGGTTATTCCAAATGCCGAAAGTGAATTCACTAATTTTTCATTAATTATTTTTTCTGCTTGCACAGTATGTCCTGAGGGATAACTATCTAACTCTTGTGGAACTGCTTCACCTTTTGTTCTTTCTGACCACTGCTGCTCAAGCTTCAGCCGATTACTTATTGGATTATTTAATTGACTTCTCAAAATAGGAGCAACTTGTTCGTAGAAAACTCCTTCTGTAGATTTTTCATCCACGATAATAGTGGCAGACTTTATGCCTTCGTATAGTTCTGCATTAAATTGTCGTATCGCTTTTGTTTCAGACGTTTCATATTGTGACTGATACTTTTTTATGGCAATGGGTTCTTTAATTCCTACAATAACCTCTGACCTAAACCGCGTAGGGTAAGTGTAGTTTAAGCTCATTGGAATGATTTGTAAGTCCAGATTAAAGTTATTGAATGCTTCTGCACCAAATGCAATCCGGGCGGTTCCTTTCTTTAAAGGACGAACAAGTTTGTCGGTAACACTTATGCCTTCAGAAAAAATTAGAATCGAACCGCCTTTTTTCATAATGTCGTAACATTTGGCAAAGGTTACCTCATTTTTATGAAGGTTCTCACTCCCTTCTTGAAGCCGATAAATAGGGATTAAGTTCATCCTACTTAGTAGCCACATTTTTAGAGGAGTATTAAACACATCAGAGCGAGCAAGGAAATACAATTTTCTAGGACTATAAGCTCCAATTATAATTGCATCTAGAAATGAATTGGGGTGTGTACAAGCAAAAATACTCGGTTTGTCTGAAGGAATATTTTTCAAGTCATCAAAGATGATGCTTTTGTAAAAAACGCTGAGCGCAAAGCGCATCATGTATTTTAGAAAGTAATAGATCAATTGAAAATTAGTTTAAATAATACTGACTGTCTTCGTAGGCGTAGAAAGAAACATCGTCAACTAAAAAGGACTCCTTTCCACGGTTCCAAACATAGGCTTTTATTTTGTCTGTTGGTGAAACTCCTTCCGGAAGATAGAAGGAAACGAGCGCATAGTTCCATTCGTCATCTGAGTAGAAAGGTGCTAAATCCGTTCCTCTCCAATTTACATTCCCATCTTCGTTGTCGATAGATAAAGCGATAATTGCCTCAGGCGCAGAGGCTGATTTGAAGTGAATAGAAAAAGTGACAACATTAGCATTGTTCAATGGTAAGTTCTTACCTAAAATATCTTTAATCACCACCGGATACTCTTCGGTCGAATCAACTTGGTAATAGGAGTTTCTTGATAATGAGTCAACTTTTACCTGTGATAATTGGTAGCCTAACTCAATTGGTTGATCTTCGAAACTCGTTTGATAGTTAAATATTTCCTCACGATTGTTTTCTTTGCCAAAAACCATGACTTCAGCATTATTGAGGCGTTGTGATTTTTCAATATTAGGGTAATATTTCAAAATCAGCTCTTTGAGTTCGAAAGGATTGTTTGTATTCGACCAAGTGAAGATGATTTTTTCTTTATTGGAACTTTTCAAGAACCGATTTACATCAGCCACATCGGATGTAGTATTGATTGCTGTAAACTCAAATTCATCCTTCCAATTCATTTGATTGAGGTAATAATCATAATAAAATGGGTCAACCATATTACCAACGACAGAATAGTTCTGATCTATTTCACCTGTCCATTCTACTAGTGTTTTGGCGGTTTCTTTAAATTCACCAAAGGAGGATTCGTGATAGTACTTCCAACTAATTGCTGAAGTAAACAATAAAATGATACTAAAAGTGATTAGCCATGATTTGATAGGGCCACGTAAATCTACTCGTTCAAGCATGGATCCCCAAAAAGCGAGCATAAAAGGGAAGGAAAAGATGAGCGTTGAATACTGTATAACAGGGTTGACTTGTATGGAGTAGAAAAAGCCTATAACAAAAGGGAAAATACTCCACAACAACACAATCCAATTTCGTCTTGAAAGCTTTAGCTTGTTTCTGAGGCCATACAGAAAGAAGGCAACAATAGATAAGATAACCAACCAACTGCTATTAAAACAGTAGTAGAGATAAGAAAGAAAGAAGTCGTTTTCTGGCGGCGGGAGCCATCCTCCAACACCACCTACCTTCAACTGAAGTAAGAAATATTGTAGGTAAGGAAGGAAAGCTACTACAATTAAGCTGTTAAGCACTAGGTAAGTTTTCAGTCGATGTTTTTTGATTAAAAAGAAACCTGTTAAAATCGTGATGCCAATGGAGAGTGTAAGGAAGTAATGAATGTACAATGATATCGCCCCAATGATAACATATAGAATGTAGGTTTTGGTCGTATATCTACCTGACAAAATGAGCTTGCTCCAATAATACGTAAACAACAACCCAATGAAAAGCCCCATGCCATAAGGTCGAGCCAATTGGGTATAAACGATTGGATAATTCATTAGGGCTATCCCTGCAGCAACAAATACTCCTGTTGTTCTAGAAAACCATAAATTAAATAGCCGGTAACTTAAAGGGGTGCAAAGGATACCTAAAATTACAAAGGGTAACCTTAGTGTAAAAGGATTGTTTCCAAACCAATTGGTCCAATTATATATGAAAAATTGTACAAGCGGTGGGTGGGTGTCTGGTACTTCGCCGTAAGAGAGCCAGAGCGCTAAGTTAGAATCGTGTTGCGTTCTGTTTAAAGCACTTAACTCATCATTTGTTAGACTCCATTCTCCCAAATGATAAAAACGAATCGCTGCACCTAGTATAATTAAGGCCCATAGGAACAACGATGCGATATTTTTTTCACTCAGTTTCATACATTTCGCTGTCGCAGTGCTTCAAACAATATAATCCCCGCAGCAACTGATACGTTTAATGATCCAATTTCTCCTTGTAATGGGATTTTGGTTCTTTGGTCTGACAATCCCAATAAGGTAGATGAGATACCAACTTCTTCGTTTCCTACAATAATAGCCACGGGGCCTTTAAGGTCGGCGGTATGCATGGAATTATCAGTTTTTTCGGTACAGCTGATGAGTTTTACGCCTGATTCTTTTAACTTTTCTGCAAGAGCAGGTAAGCTTTTTACTCTACAAACTGGAATTCGCATTAATGCTCCTGCAGAAGTCTTTACTGCATCGGCTGTAATCTCTGCAGAACCTTTAGCAGGAACAATGATGGCGTGAGCACCTGCACATTCCGCAGAACGACAAATTGCTCCAAAGTTTCGAACGTCACTTACACGGTCACATATCAATAAAAACGGATCTTCACCTCTTTCATAAATACCCGGCAACAGGTCTTCGATGTCTTGAAACTCAATAGGAGATAGATAGGCAATAACTCCTTGGTGGTTTCCTTCTAAAAATTTTAAACGTTTCTCAGGCACATTCTGCGAAGGAATAGCGTACTGCTTTATTGTCTTTCTTAGTTCAGTGACTAGCGGACCTCTTAAATCTTGTTGCACTAGTACTTTTTCAATTTCTTTTCCTGAACGGATCGCTTCAATTACTGCACGAGTTCCAAAAAAAAACTCATTATCTTTTCTATGTTCTCTTTCTTTCATAACCTTAATAAACTCTTCCTTGTCTCCAATTGTCAACGGCTCTGTACCAGCTGCTTTTAAATGTGGTGTTTCTATCTAATTTGTAAATATTCCGAGATAAAGCGTTTTCCATACGTCTAAAATTAAAGCTGATGGCTAGCATATTCGACTCCTCTCCGTAAATCCACTTTTCGTAGTTGTATCCTTTGTAAATAGTTGATGGAGGACCGTAAATGAGGTAAATCAAACCACGGTCAGTTTTCCATCCTTCTTGAATATCTGTAAAGTATTCATTAGCAGATTCAACTCTTCCATAGTAAGTGCCTAATATTTTTCTTGCCCTATTGAAATCTTTTGTAATGTTGAGCCAAAAATTATCCACTGCTTCTTTTGTATCACGATTGGAATTTAGCACGTCATATTCTTTTTGGGTAGAAATAAACCGCGTAGGTGCAATCATTTCTTTGACTTCTCCTAATTTTGGAAAGGCCTCGTTTGCTGATAGAAAAGCAAAGCGATCACTAGTA
Organism: uncultured Acidiluteibacter sp.; assembly: GCA_965660325.1. Classification (GTDB taxonomy): domain Bacteria; phylum Bacteroidota; class Bacteroidia; order Flavobacteriales_E; family Vicingaceae; genus Acidiluteibacter. Next base: position 52,404 of record CBFHZL010000001.1, on the reverse strand, counting down.
TCAGAGATGGATAACAAATGTAGCCCTTCATTGAGTATGAAAAGTCTTGAAGTGTCTTCTTTTAGATTTATGCTTTTAGCTGAGCTCGGGGCGGATGGTAAGGCATATGAAATTCCGTTCTCGGCAAAAGGCGGTGGAGCAATTTGAAGTGGTGAATCGTAAGACTTTAATTGAAAACTACTCACGTCTAGAGCAGGGCTCTTCACAATGCTAAACGGCTTGCCTGCTACCACCCGATCATTCAATAGGGGGTAGTCTAACGAGTCGAGTAGTAAGAAATGTTCGCTAGAAATAGAGGCTTGTTTATTAAATGTATAGAAATCAACAATATTTAGATCTCTATTTTCATCACGTATTCGTACCTCGATATAATAATTATTGCCTTTTTCAGCCTTTAGCGTAAAGCCACCATATAAAATTTTATTTAAGTCGCTCTCCCTTGTTGTATCACGCATGATGTAGGTCGAACTATCGATGATGGCTCTCTGGTTTATCTGGTTGAATAGCTTGTACCGAATTTTCAAGTTTGCTTCAAATAAAGTATCTCCTTTAATCTTAGTATAAAGTGCCTCCCTAGAATTGATACCAAAATAAAAGTTAGAGGATGATTCAGAAATATGAAAGACTTTAAATTCAGGTCGAATTATCGTCGGCTCAGGGTCATATTTATATGCAAAATTGAGCTTGTCAGTTGATGTGTAATTCTGGCATCCTTGAATGATAAACAAAGAGGAAAGCAAGGTATAAAAGAGTGTTTTATTAATTTTCACAAGAGCTTTGTTTATTGATGTTTAGGAAGAGTAAAATTAAATATTCCTCTAAATTACTATTTCTGAAGTTGGGTATTATATAAAAGTACAAAAATAGGTAATCGAAACGGAGCGCCAATCAATAGTTTAAGATTAAAACTGGCGTTTTTGTCGGAATTAACTCATATAGTTCAATTATTTCTTTATTAATCATCCTGATACATCCATGACTTGCAGGTCGACCAATAAGACCTTCTTCAGGAGTTCCATGAATGTATATGTAACGATTAAAAGTATCTATATTTCCACCCTTATTCACTCCTTCTTCCTCTCCCGATAACCATAAAATTCTACTTGTGATTTCATCTATTGCTCTATCAATAGTGTCGGTATAAATTTTTGATATTTTACCGTTAAATATACGCTCACTAAATAGGGCGCCTTTCGGTAAGTTGGTTCCAATTTTTTCTTGGATGATATGTAACCCTTCCGGTGTCTTACCACTATGCATGTCTTGTCCGACACCATTTTTTGCACTTGAAATGAGGTAGGATGATATTACTTTATCTTCTTTGATGTAATACAGCTTTTGATTTTTGATTGAAATAAATAAGTACTCAGTAAAAACCTTACCATATCTAATCGATAAGTAATCGTTTATGAAAGTCGAGATATTGGAGGTCGCAGATTTGGTTTGAAAAATAGCCCCAAAGAGAAAAAGCAACAAGAAGTATTTTTTCAAGTTTTTTTTCAAAAATAGGAGTTTAAAAAAAGTTGACAAAACCAAAATGAATTTTTGCGGCTCTTACATCTATTGGGTTGTTAAATTGCTTGCCAATAGCATAGTTTATAGAGAATATCCCTGCTCCGGTCTGAAAATTAATCCCTGCGCCAAGCCCTAGAGGATTGTCTATTATTTTGCTAGTAGAGGTTTCTTGCTCATAATAAGCATAGTCTGCAAATAAAAAGATGTTGGAGTTGCGTTCTAAAATGAATCGATATTCAAACGTTCCTATAGTGAACATATTTGCAAAAATGGATTCTTCATCAAAGCCTCTCAACGTTTTAATCCCTCCAATACGTAGTAGTTCGTTTTCAAAAAGTGCATCATTATAAACTGCTGCTGTTTGGTTTCTTAGTTTTATCGTACTTCTTTTACCTAAAGGCACAAACATGCTCATATCTATTCTTCCCGAAAATAGGGTAGACTTTAGAGGAACATCGTCATAAGCAGCAGGGTTAATTTCTTCTAAGCTGCTGATTGGTTCTATGTTTTTGTTTCCTACAGATAAGTCACTAAGTAATTGATATCCGCTTCTGGGGTTGAATCGATAATTCAATTTTTCAGTATAGTAGGAAATACCGTATAGCAGAGAGGTGTAATCAGCGTATGGAGGTAGTGAGGCAACGACGCTGGTGGCTCCATCCCCTAAGCGTCTTGAGGTGTTTCGCTGCAGATAGATTTGAATGTTATTATATCCTTGCAAAATATATTGGAGACCTACCCTGTTTTGTATATCCAAGAATAGTGTATCTCTTTTGTAGAGTTCAAATTTTGCATCTAAACCAAAAGGCGTTTTAAATAGAAATGGAAGATTAAAACGGATGTCTAGGTTCTGTGTAGAGCCAACTAGTTTTCGCCATTCAAGATCAAAACTTTCTCCTTTTCCAATTACATTCTTTAAGTTAAGTTCAATGTTTCCTGTGAATTCAACCTTACCTGTTTCCTCATCAGTTAAAAGCCCGACTATTCCATCAAACCTTGACGCGTTCTTTTTATCTAGGTAAAGAATTAGTTTTGATTTTTCTTCAAAAAACTGAACCTCGTATGACTTACTCTGTGCTAAAAATGGAATTTCATTTAATCGGTCTCCTACCTGATTAATTAACTTATTGCTGTATGGATCTCCCGGTTTTATACCAATATAATTATATATGTATTCAGGTCCGATATTTGCACTCCCTTTGATAAGAATACTGTCAATTAAATAAAGAGGCCCTTTTGTGACGCTTAAATCTGCAGAAATACTTTCTCCGTTGATTTTTGGATCTTTTAAGGAAGCCTGACAAAATGGATATCCATTGTTCTCATAGTATTGAACCAAGCTGTACATAAAATTAGAAGACTCTTTTGCACTAAAAGGTTTATTGAAATAAAGCTTATCTGAAAAGTTAGACTTGCTTAGCGCATCATCAGAAACATTACCTCTCCCCAGCCGACTCCATTTATATTGCCTCCCCGTTGTAATAAATACAGTTGCTTCATTATCGGCTATGTTGATTTTATCAACAGATGCAGTTAGGTAGGCAGATGCTCTTAATTTTTCAACTACTTTCTTAAGGGAGCTTACTAAAGCCAATGAGTCCTTAGCCACTCTTGGCAGCTGAATCTCATTTGGAAATTGCATATCCTTTACAATATTCACGTTTAGTTGTTGTGAATAAATAGAAGATTGCAATAGAAGTAAGCAAAATAAAGTAAAAAGGTTTCGCATTAATTAAGTTCTCCAATTAATTGGTTTCTTGTTGAACGACTCTAGGAATTCGTTAATTTTAGAGAAGTGTTTGCAGCCATAAAACCCCCTGTATACTGAAAGTGGGGAGGGGTGAGGAGCAGTTAGAATAAGGTGTCCTTTCTTAGAGATTAATGGCTGTTTTTTTTGTGCTTTCGCGCCCCACAAAACAAATATTACATGAGTTAAGTTATCGTTCAATTTTTTTATAATTTGATCTGTAAATCTTTCCCAGCCAATATCTTGATGTGAAAGAGGTATTCCTTCTGTTACTGTCAACGTAGTGTTCAATAGTAAAACTCCTTGCTTAGCCCAAGGCGTTAAATCCCCCGAAGTATTAACAATCCCCAAATCTTGTTCAATTTCTTTAAAAATATTTTTAAGACTAGGAGGTAACTTAGTGTTGGTTGGTACACTAAAGGCCAGTCCATTTGCTTGGTTTATTCCATGATAAGGGTCTTGCCCTAGAATCACGACTTTGGTTTCAGAGAAATCAAAATAGTTTAAACAGTTGAAAATGTTTTGGGGCTGCGGGTAAACTATTTCCGTTTTGTATTTATTTAAAACGTCCTCTTTTATGTGTTTAAAATACGTGGAATTTAGCTCATCTCTCAAAACTTCAGACCAGCTCTCGTTTTTGATAACCATACCTCAAAATTAATGTTTATTAAATGTTAATTGTTGATATTTTAATTAAATAACCAACGTTATACTACACTTATCATTACATTTGTATTAAATTTTTCAAAAACAATTCGATGAAAAAGTTAGTTTTAGCCGCAGCAGTACTATTCATGACCGCTATTTTGTTTTCTTGTAAATCAAGCCACAAGTGTGCTGCTTACAGCAAAGCGAATGTTGAAATGGTCAATACTCCTTCCTAGATTTGAATTGGAATAGTTTAACATCAATTCAACAGTTTGATCAGCTATTAGAAGATAGATCAAATAGTAATTTTCTTGTGCTAAAGCATAGCACGCGTTGTTCTATTAGTAGTATGGCTAAAAATCGATTAGAGTCAAAACTACCCGACATTTTAGATCCTTCAGCAGTATTCATTGTGGATTTAATCCAGTATCGCAGCTTGTCCAATCATATTGCTGACCAACTTAGTATATCTCATGAAAGTCCTCAAGCATTCTTAATAAATAATGGTTCAGTTATTTGGTCTGCTTCCCATAATGCTATTTCGGTAAAGGCCATTAAAGATTACCTGTAATTAATTGTTACCTCTTGTTCTATTGAGGGGTTAAGGCTTAAGGCGACTGGACAAGTCTTTACTGCTCGATCAATTATTCGCTTATGTAAATCGCTGAGCGGAATAAAAAAGATTATTTCAATTTCTATTTTGCTAATTTTTCGCGGATCTGATTGCATTACTTTGTTTACACGAAAATCTGGTTTCCCAATTGAAAAGTTATTTTCTTCTGCTCTTATAGCTGCGACTGTTAAAATGCAACTAACAAGTGCTCCCGCTAACAAATCAGTTGGAGAAAAAGCTTCTCCCTTTCCATTGTTATCAGTAGGTGCATCTGTTATTATAGTAGAATTAGATTGATGGTGGGTTAGTTCCATTCTCAAATCTCCAAGATACTTACCTCGTACCGTTGGTAAAACAACTTTTTCACTCATTTTTTGTTATTTTTGTTAAGCATGATAAGGAAAGCAATTATACCTATTTTTTTTTTCAGTATTTTCACAACCACTTTTGCTCAGCAAACTATTTTTGAAGAAACTGTTGTAAAGTATGATAATGAGATCGCAGGCGGAGTTATAATTCATACCAACGGTTTTGGAGCTAATTTTCGTTACGGTAAATTCCTAACAGGGTTTAAGCAGCGCATGTACCAGCTTGAAATTGCAAATTGGAAGTCGAGCAGAGAAATTAAATCTTTTAATCCTTTTTACGAGGATGTGAAAGGCTATGTTTATGGGAAACTGAATACAGTTACAATGTTTCGACCTTCAATAGGTACTCATAAATCCTTCGTGAGTAAGCAGCGACTAAGTGGCGTATCAATTAATTATACGGCATTAGTTGGTCCAACCATTGCTTTTTTGAAGCCGGTTTATCTTGAAATCGGTCGCAACGGGTCAGCAAATTTTCAACCGCCCTATGAAAATATTAGCACTGAACGCTACGATCCTGAAGAGCATCAATATCTTAATATATACGGTAGAGCTCCCTTGCTCAAAGGTATAGGGGAGTTAAAACTTTATCCAGGGATTCACACCAAACTAGGGTTGAATTTTGAGTATGCCAATACAAATGATGTATTAAAGGCGATAGAAATAAATCTGTCTGCTGATGCATTTTTAGAGGAGCTTCCTGTGATGGCCTTTTCTGATAATCAGCAGTTTTTCTTAACGCTTTCTGTAAATCTGCTTTACGGGATAAAAAAATAGAACCAAACAAGGCAGCAATTGTTCCTATTTTGTAGTCTTATCTATATTAAAGGAAAATAGCTTTCACAGTCAAATTATTATTTTAAAAATGCTTATCTTGTGGCTGTTTTCTGTAGTTTTTATTTAAAATCAATTAATAATATGAAAGTCAAAAAGTTTACTATTGGATTAGTTGCTATAGGAGGATTGCTATTTGGATCTTCTACTCTTTTAACTAATCAAGAACAGGCTTATTTTCCGCAAAGCACTAAATTGCTTTCAGAGGCACCTCTTGCCGAGGGTATGGCGGAATATTACAAAATGTTGCGACAAGATCAGCGTACCGGTGAGATTCCAGTAGATGCTGTTTTGAATGCAAGAAAAGCAGTACAATCTTTGCCAACGGCTAAAGCGAGTAATATAAGCTGGGTAGAGATGGGGCCCGACAATGAAGGTGGTCGAACTCGCGCCCTTATTGTAGATAATCAAAATCCTAATCGTTATATAGCAGGTTCTGTTTCCGGTGGTCTTTGGATTTCTGAGAATAAAGGAATTAATTGGACGGCCTACAACAACCAGATGGAAAACTTAGCTATATCAGATTTAGCTCAAGCTCCTGATGGAACAATTTACTTTGGAACAGGTCCTCTTTTTGATGGGTCAGGAAATAACAAAGGCTTAGGTTCAGAAATGATTGGAGCAGGTTTCTTCAAAATGACCGGAAATGGTCAGGTTGAGAAAATTGTTGGACCTAACATAGACAATGCACGTGGAATCGAATGGTCAGGAATTAACCATATCGCGATTGATCTATCAAATCCACAAAAAATATACGTTGCTCAAGTGAATGGTTTGAGAGCTACAACAGATGGTGGTCTTACTTGGTTCAACCCTATTCCGAATGTGACGAGCATGTGTCAGGATGTAGATGTAACGTCAACAGGAAAGGTGGTTGCTTCATTTGGTACGAATATTTATTTGTCTAATGATGGTTCGTTGAATTCATTTACAGCCTCGGCTTTACCTCGATCTGTAGGTAGAACTGAAATATCAATTGCTCCTTCAAATGAAAATGTAATATACGCTTCTGCAACTGTTGGTTCTTTAGCAGGTATATATAAGTCTATTGATGGTGGTTTAAATTGGAATGTAATTGGGCCTGGAGGGAGTTCTTCTTTCGATCCATTTTGTAGTTCTTTCTCTTGTCAAGGTTTTTATGACAATGCAATTGCTGTTTCACCAACTGATCCTGGTATGATCTACGTTGGTGGTGTTACTTTGTGGAGATGGCAACAAGGTAGTTCTGATTTTCAAGGTTCTTGGGAGCAGGTAGCTTACAATTTTGAGTTCCCTGGAAACAATAGTTTTGTTCACTCAGATGTACATAGAATACTTTTCGTTTCTGGAAATGAATTGTTAGTTGGAAGTGACGGTGGTGTTCACAGAACAGAGAACGCTGCATCTACAACACCTACATTTGTTACTGTTAATAGAGGATACAATGTAACTCAATTTTACGATATTGGTGTAGGTCCTGATGGAAAGGTCTTAGGCGGAACTCAAGATAATGGAACAATAATCGTTGGTTATCAATTCAATAATAATGTGTCTGGTTTTGATGTAAGAGGTGGAGATGGATTTGATACCGAATTGTCAGCATTAGTTCCTACAGTTGGTTTTGCATCTTTATATTTCGGAAATGTTTCAAAAGTTACTGGTTTAGCTAAGAATTTTGCTGATGTAAATGTAGATCAAGGAAGTTTTTACAATCAAGACCTTTCTGGCAGATGTATCGTTCCAACTAGAGGTTGTGGTCCATTTTACACCTCTTTTAAGTTATGGGAAACATTTAACGATGTAAATTCTAGAGACACACTTGACATAACTGTGGTTACAGATAAGAAATATTTCCATGGGGATACTATCTTATTACCAAGTCAGACGCAAAATAGGTTTATTAAGCATGTAATAGATACTGCTAATATTGCGGTTGGTGATAGTATTGATGCCGTAGAGCAAGTGACCTTTGAAGGTATTGTTGATCACTATCAATCAATTGCAGCTTTAGCAAATGCTATTCCTGCAAATCCTCCAACGACGAATGCAACTAGTATACATATTACTAGAGATGCTTTAAAAAATATTGCTAGTACTGAAATTGCTTGGTACAGAATAGCAGGTGTTGGTTCTAATCCTGAAGAAATATCAGGTACTATCATCTCTATGGCATTTTCTAGAGATGGTGAGTATTTGTTTGTGGGTACTTCTAGTGGAGGTGTTTACAGAATTTCAGGTTTGATTGCTGCTTGGGAGAACGACGATTACAGCTTTAACAACAACAGCTCATTTATTAAATGTAAGCGTATTGGAAACTTTGGTAGTCGATCTATAACTGGTATTACTGTAGACCCTAACAATGCAGATAATGTAATTGTTACTTGTGGAAACTACAATAATAACGCATACGTTTATAGAACGGACTTTGCAACAACTGCGGGTGATCCTTTTAACACTTTTGAATCGATTCAAGGTTCAGGTTTAGCTGCCTTCCCTGTATATTCTGCTGTTATTGATAAAAATAATAACCAGAATATTATAATCGGTACTGAGTTCGGTGTTTATGCTACAGAAAATGGATTTACAGCCAATGCAAGTGATGTTACGTGGACTGAAGAGAACTTTGGATTAGCAAAAGTTCCAGTTTATGAGGTTCAGCAACAAGTATTTAATTATGAATTTGCTTCTAATGACGGTGTGGTTTACGCAGGAACGCATGGTAGAGGTATATTTAGAACAGACAAATATGTTGGAATAAGAGACCTTGGAAGAGGTTCTGATAATAATTCTTCATTCAAGTCTACTATTAAAATGTATCCTAACCCTGTTATTGATAATGCTACGATTGAGTTTAATCTTGCTAAGCAAGAAAATGTAAGAGTGGCAGTTTATTCTATCACAGGTCGATTGGTTCACACTGAGGATTTAGGAAGTCTTGTAGAAGGAAAACAAAAAATGAATATTCAATTGGATAATTTAGGTTCAGGTACATATATAATGACCCTTCAAAGTTCAACTGATACAAAATCAACCAAATTTATTGTACAATAATAGAGGCGGAAAAAGGATTAAAAGCGGAGTCAATTGACTCCGCTTTTTTTATGTCTGCTTGTTAATAATTCGATAGGGATAATTTGTCTATATTCCTTAATTTCGCAGACCAGTTAATCATCATTTTTAGAAAAGTAAAGAGTAATGCCGAAGGATACTAGTATAAAGCATGTTTTAATAATTGGAAGTGGCCCAATAGTAATTGGCCAAGCCTGCGAATTTGATTATTCAGGCTCTCAAGCATCAAGGTCATTACGAGAGGAAGGAATTGAGGTAACCTTAATTAATTCTAACCCCGCTACTATTATGACAGATAAGGTAGTTGCGGATAATATTTATCTACAGCCCCTCGAGCCTGAATCCATAGAATCGATCCTTCAAGACCATTCAGACATTGATGCTGTTTTGCCAACAATGGGTGGGCAAACTGCTTTGAATTTGGCAATAAAATGTGACGAAATTGGTTTGTGGGAAAAATATGGTATCAAAATGATCGGTGTTGATATTGCAGCGATTAATGTTACTGAGGATCGAGATCAATTTAAATCCTTGATGGAAAAGATTGGTGTCCCTTGTGCTCCATCTAAGATCGCAAACTCGTTTTTAGAGGGTAAGAATTTTGCCCAAGAAATCGGTTTTCCACTTGTTATACGACCTTCATTTACACTTGGAGGTAGTGGAGCTTCATTTGTTCATACTGCTGAAGAGTTCGATAAGTTGTTAACGAGAGGATTACATGCATCTCCAATCCATGAAGTATTGATTGATAAAGCTGTGCTCGGTTGGAAAGAGTATGAATTAGAGCTTCTACGCGATAAAAATGATAATGTAATAATTATTTGCTCAGTAGAGAATATGGATCCTATGGGGATTCACACAGGAGATTCTATTACCGTAGCTCCTGCAATGACGCTTTCTGACACAACTTTTCAAAAGATGCGAAATATGGCCATCCATATGATGCGCTCTATAGGTGATTTTGCCGGCGGCTGTAATGTTCAGTTTGCAGTAAGTAATGATGAAAAGGAAGATATTATAGCAATCGAGATCAATCCTCGAGTTTCAAGATCCTCTGCATTGGCTTCTAAAGCTACAGGGTACCCTATCGCAAAAGTAGCAGCAAAGTTGGCAATTGGCTACCACTTAGATGAATTAAGTAATCAAATTACCGGTACTACGTCTGCTTTATTTGAGCCAACTCTAGACTACGTCATTGTAAAAATACCACGTTGGAACTTTGATAAGTTTGATAGTCCTGAGAAGACCCTTGGTCTGCAGATGAAATCTGTAGGAGAAGTTATGGGTATTGGAAGATCCTTTCAAGAAGCACTTCAAAAAGCATGTCAATCGCTAGAGATTAAACGAAATGGTCTTGGAGCTGACGGAAAAGAATTACGCAATCAAGAAGTTATCTTGCACAGCTTAAAGAATCCAAGTTGGAATCGACTATTCCACATATATGATGCGATAAAATTAGGGATACCATTATCGAGGGTTCACAGCGCCACGCTGATTGATAAGTGGTTTTTGTCTCAAATTGAGGAGATGATATCATTAGAGAACGAAATAGAGCGACATACACTGTCCTCTTTACCGAAAGAGCTATTGTATGAAGCAAAGCAAAAAGGGTATGCAGATAGACAAGTTGCTCATTTGTTAAAATGCTTAGAAAGCGAAGTGTTCTCCAAAAGACATGATCTTGGAATAAAGCGGGTGTATAAGTTAGTGGATACATGTGCAGCAGAATTTGAGGCAAAGACTCCATATTATTACAGTACGTTTGAAGAAGAGAATGAATCTCCTGTATCTGATAAGAAAAAAATAATTGTTCTAGGAAGCGGTCCAAATAGAATCGGTCAAGGAATCGAGTTTGACTATTGTTGTGTACATGGTGTGCTTGCAGCAAAGGAGTGTGGTTATGAAACAATCATGATAAACTGTAATCCTGAAACAGTTTCTACCGACTTCGACACTGCAGATAAATTGTATTTCGAACCTGTTTTCTGGGAACACATTTATGATATTATTTTACATGAGCAGCCTGAGGGTGTAATTGTTCAATTGGGTGGCCAAACTGCACTGAAATTGGCTGAAAAGTTGGATCGTTATGGTATAAAAATTATTGGAACTAGTTATGATGCGCTTGACCTTGCCGAGGATAGAGGCCGTTTTTCAGACCTACTGAAAGACAATAATATACCATATCCAAAGTATGGCTCTATTGAGACTGCTGATGAAGCAGTTAACTTGAGTAAAGAGATTGGATTCCCGCTTTTGGTTCGTCCTTCTTACGTGTTAGGTGGGCAGGGGATGAAAATTGTTATCAATGAAGAAGAGCTCGAGCAACATGTAGTAGAAATACTAAAAGACTTACCCGGGAATAAGATTTTGTTAGATCATTTTTTATCAGGGGCTATAGAGGCCGAAGCAGACGCTATTTGTGACGGTGAAAATGTCTACATTATTGGAGTAATGGAGCATATTGAACCGGCAGGAATTCATAGTGGTGACTCGTATGCAGTTTTGCCTGCATTTGATTTGAGTGAGCATGTGCTTAAACAAATTGATGACCATACTAGAAAAATCGCTGTAGCTTTAGAAACAAAGGGGTTGATTAATATCCAATTTGCAGTAAAAGATGAAGTGGTCTATATTATAGAGGCAAATCCAAGAGCTTCAAGAACGGTACCATTTATCTCTAAAGCTTATGATGAGCCTTATGTTAACTATGCAACAAAGGTAATGTTGGGAGAGAATAAGGTTACTGACTTTGACTTTTCACCAAAGAAATCAGGTTATGCGATTAAAATTCCTGTTTTCTCTTTTGATAAATTTCCAAATGTGAATAAAGAGCTTGGCCCTGAAATGAAATCAACAGGAGAAGCAATTCGTTTTATTTCAGATTTGAAAGATAAATTCTTTAGAGAGATATATTCGGAGCGAAACCTATATTTGAGTAAATAATGGTTCAGGAGGCTGGTTTGGTTAACTTACTTAAAACTATTGCAATAATTTTCGCCGTATATTACAGCTTAAAGCTTATTGGTAGATATGTTTTTCCATGGCTGCTCAAGCGATTTATTAATAAACAACAAGAAAAGTTCTACAACCAAGCGCAATCAGGAAACTCTGGCTCGGAGAGACAAGAAGGTGAAGTGAAGATTACAGGGGCTCCTCAAAGGTCTAGCAAAAAGGATGACTTAGGAGAGTATGTGGACTATGAAGAAATAAAGGACGATAAAAAGTAAAATACTATGGCATTTGATTTGAAGAAAGCGTTACCGCATATTATAGCAGTTGTTTTATTTTGGTCACTTGCTGCAGTTTATTATTATCCGGCACTTCAAGGATACCGTGTTGTGCAGAGCGATATATCTCAACACAAAGGAATGTCTAGTGAGCTTCGTGCTCATAAAGATATTTTTAAAGAAGACCCATTATGGCAAGGGAATATGTTTTCTGGAATGCCAACCTACCAAACATCTAGAGTAGATTACAAAGGGAATATATTCGCTTATTTTCATAGCATAACCAATGATCTTATGCCAATGCCCATTAGCATGACCTTTTTCTACATGCTAGGGTTTTATTTGCTGATGCTATGTATTGGTTTGAATCCTTGGCTTTCAGTCTTTGGAGCAATAGCTTTTGGCTTCTCTTCCTATTTTTACATTATTATCGAAGCAGGACATAATTCAAAAGCTTTTGCTATTGGCTTTATGGCTCCAGTTCTTGGAGGAGTCATTCTTGCTTATAGAAAAAATGCGCTTTTAGGTATGCTGCTTGTTGCCATATCCATGTCGATTGAAATATTTGTAAATCACTTGCAAGTGACTTATTATCTTGGTTTTTTAATTATTGCAGTTGGAATCTATTATTTGATAAACTACCTTAAAGAAGGGAAAACTGCCAGCTTTCTTAAAAAATCAGGGCTGTTATTGGTTGGCTTTGCCATCGCAATTCTAGCGAATATTGGAAACCTTTTAACAACATATGAATACTCAAAGGATTCAACCAGAGGTAAGTCAACACTCTCTATTAAACCTCCTAATCAAAATGATGATAAAATTGCAAAGGAGGGCCTTGACAGAGACTACATAACTCGTTGGAGCTACGGGAAAGAAGAGACACTTTCATTACTAATTGCAGATGCGAAGGGAAAAGGTTCAGGAGCAGTTATTGGGGATGAAGAAGAGGTTGAACGCTTGAGAAGGGAGCAGCCTGCTTTTTTCAACTACTTGGTACAGGAATATCAGCAAAATGGAAACATAGTCAACACTTATTGGGGGAATCAACCCATTACATCAGGCAACGTATATGTTGGCGCTATCATCTTCTTATTGGCATTTTTGGCAATGTTTTTTGTGAAGAATACATTAAAATGGCCGCTCTTTGTTGTGTTAATCCTTTCTATTTTATTAGCTTGGGGTAAAAACTTAATGTGGTTTACTGATTGGTTTATTGACTACTTCCCCATGTACAATAAATTTCGGGCTGTAACCATTATAATGGTCATTGTTGAGTTGATTTTCCCCCTTTTAGCTGCTCTATTTTTAGTAGAAGTTATTAAACGACGAGAAGAATTTGAATCAAAAATCTCTTCGTTTTACAAGGCTGCCGGAGGGTTCTTAGCTGTATTGTTAGTTTTATCTTTTACTCCTGATAGTTTCCTAGACTTTACATCTGACTCAGAAGAAGTAACCTTCTCTCAGCAGATGGGGAAAGCTGGGGCATCTAATGTTAGCCTGCAGCGTCAGCAGCTAATTGATTATCGAGTAGAAGTTTTCCAGTCTAGCGCTTATAAGTCAGTCGGCTATGTATTTGTAGCTGTACTATTATTGGTTTTATTTATCAAGAAGAGAATTAATTGGAAGATGCTTGTGGTAGCGCTTTCAGTATTGACGTTGATAGACCTTTTTATCAATAATAAACGATTTATTAATAATGAAAAAAGAAGTAACGGTGCTGGTTTTGTTATGTGGGACAAGAAGGATAACGTAACAACTCCTTATGCTGCAGGTGCAGTAGATCAAGAAATTCTTAGACGAGAAATTACAAGAGAACCTAAAATACAAGGAGAGATAAATCGCATTACTCAACTTAGACAGCAAGAAGAAGGTAGGTTAACTAAGGGAGAGATGGAGCATATCGCCTACACCACTCTAATGCGTGAAACCCATTATCGTGTATTAAATACTGCTGCTCGCCTTGATGGAGACGCGAGAACGGCTTATTTCCATAAAACGCTAGGAGGATACCACGGTGCAAAAATGAAAAAATATCAAGAGCTTGTAGATTTTCATTTAGGAAAAGAACAGTATGCACTTCAACAAGCGATAGCTCAAGGTGGTCAATCACTAGCCAAGCAATACTTACCTCAGATGAATATTACCAATATGCTAAATGCAAAATATGTAATTGGTGTTGCGAATACTGAGCAAGGACAGCGGCAAGTTATCATTGAGAATCCAAATGCTCTCGGAAATGCCTGGTTTGTTTCAGCCTTGAATCTGGTGCCGAATGCTGACTCAGCTATTCTAAAATTGTCAGAATTAGACCTAAGTAAAACAGCACTTTTAAATGTTTCAGAAGGTTTGGATGATAAGAGATTTTCAGTAACTCAACAAGATGAAATCACATTAGTGGACTATTTGCCAAACAAGCTAGTCTATAAGTATAATACAACTTCGAATCAATTTGCGGTATTCTCAGAGATATACTATGATAAAGGATGGAAAGCGTACATTAATAGCAAAGAAGTTAAAATACACGAAGTGAATTTCCTACTGAGAGGGATCAGTATCCCAAAAGGCGGAGGTGAGTTGGTAATGGTTTTTGAGCCTTCATCCTACGCACTGGGTTCTACTATGGCTTACATAACATCATTGCTTATTATTGGCCTGATAGTGTTCTATATTATTCGCAAAAAGAAGACGTTAAGTAAGCCAACAAATATCGATTAGATCTATGGGATTTTTGTCTAGGCTCTTTAATGTTCCAACTGAAAAACCTGCCAAGGAGTTCAGAGATCCAGTTTTTTTAATTGGTTTAATGCGAAGTGGTACTACTTTACTGATGCATTCTCTTAGTGAGCATCCACAGTTACTAAAGGTTGGATTTGAATTAAATACAATGTGGAGAGAAGTTGGAGGGCTGAAGGGAGAAAAATACGCTTGCCCAAGGCTAACGGAAGACGATTTTAAACAGCAATACCTCAAAAATGTAGTACATTACTTCTCCGATTATATCGCTGATAGCAAATCTATTTTAAGACACTTTTCTCGTTTAGACCAACGCAGAGTGCATGGCTCAGGTGGTGTTTTTTATGATTGGGATCATGTAATTCCATTAAATAAGTCTCCTCATTTATCTAATAAGGTGAGGTATTTGTCTCGTTTGTTTCCTCGTGCTAAATTTATTGTACTAGTTCGACCGATAGAAAGTCAAACTGCGAGTATGAAAAAGCATTTTCAGAATGCTGATGTACAAAAAGGGAAAAAGTTCTTTTTGCCCGACGAAGAAGGTTCCTGTTGGTCAACTCTTGCACCTTCAAACAAACAAAACTCTACTCAAACAGCCAATGAGGATTTTTCTTCTATTGTAAAGTCGTGGGTAAGTTTGAATTATGTTATGCTTAAAGATTTAGAGGTGGTAGATAACCCTTCACTAATTATTGACTACAATGATTTAGTAGAAGATCAATCTACAACGCTAACAAAAATATTTAGTTTCCTAGATTTACGTAGAGAACATAAATCGAAAGAAGAAAAAATCGTTGCTAAAAAAAGAAAAATTCACAACACGACTACCAAGGGCAACCCATTAACAAAGTGGAAGAAGAATTTATCTGACAGCGAAAAAGAGCAAATTAAAAAAGTGGCTTTAGCCAACAAAGAGAAGATTGAATATATCCATCAACGATTGAAAGATGCTAAGTCGAAAGATTAAATTGGTGTTTAAAAAGTTAGTGCTAAAAATAAAGGAAGTTAGTGCTTTAGTGCCTGACTTTTTACTTTATTTTTTCTCTAACCCTTCTAAAAAAGAGGAAGAGAGAATCGTCTTTGTTGGAACTCTAATTCACGGACGAATTGCACGTTTAGCGAAGTGGTTAAAACGAACAACATCTAAGGAGATTATCTTTATCTGTAGTAGTAATGGATACACAGATAAGTTAAATAATAATTCTTTTGATCAGGTTCATACGTATAAGACGACCTATGGATTAAGATATATACTAAAGCAGTTTGATTCAGCCTCAACTATATTTCACACTTTTGGACCTCCATATGAGGCTGCCGAAACAGTTGTTCGTTATTGTAAGCACTCAAAAACAGTTTTTGATTATCAGGATTTATTGATTACCAATTTCGGATTAAACCCTCCTTTCGCTTATATGAAAAGAGATATTGTTAAAGAGGAGTATGTTCTTAAAAATGTGGATGGCATAGTAAGTCACAGTTTAGAATTACAAACAGCTAAAAAGTACTATGGAGAAATATCTGCTAAAAAGCTGTTTTTTCCTAACTATGTAGATAATGACTTCTTACAGGAAAATTCTAAAAAACTTGATATAGATTCATTGAGCATAGTTTACGTTGGGTCCATTATGTCTGATTATCGGAATAGGGATTATTTTGGAGGTCAGATGCTCCATTGGTTAATTCATAAAATGGAAGAGCAAAAAATACATTTTCATATATATCCCTCACCAACTTTATTAGCTGAACATATTATTGATTACGTGGAATTGGACAAGAAATATGAATACTTTCATTTACACTTATCTGTTCCCCAAGAAGTGTTGGCTAAGGAGTTAAGCCAATATGATTTTGGCGTAATCCCCTTTTTCCATCGGACGAATAAAAAGTTGAATGATAAACGATGGTATTCAACTACACTTAAAATGTTCAATTTCTTTGAAGCAGGTTTACCTATCATAATTGGTGAAGATGTAAAGTTTCAAAACTTTATGGGTAGAAAGTACGGAGGAAGTATTGAAGCATCCTGGCAAGATTTCGATGATTTAATAAGCCTTGTCGGTAAATCAAATCATGGCGGTATTGTAAATTCAATTAAAGAAAAAAGAGTAGGTCTATCTATTCAGAGTAAAATTGGTCGCCTTGCCTCATTTTATCATCAACTATAAATCTCGAATCTATTTTCCAATTTGATTCAGAAATTAAGACTCCATAAATTCTAAAGTTATCTTTTTGAAATAAAGTCGACTGTTTATTCATTAGATAGTGATTTGAAACTCCTAAATTTTAGCAGAAATTAGTTTAACTTAGCCAATCAAATTATGGGACACTTGAACTTACGAGAGATAGAAGATTACCTAAAATCAGAAGGTATAATTTATGAACTTTTCAATGAAAATTATAGCCTTGATGTAACTCCTGCAAATTTTAGAAATACGATTCAAAATGGTCTGTATCATGTATCTAATGACTTTAACGGCTCGTTAGATGGTATTCGACAAAGTATAATAATAAGTGCTCGTCAATTAGAAACAACAAATACTCTAATTGTTGTTGAAAACCCACAACTAGTTCACTATAAACTCACCAACTTGTTTGTTGCTGAAGAGGTAAATGAAATCCACCCTACGGCAATCATTCATCCCAAGGCTGTTATAGGTAAAAATGTTAATATCGGACCTTACTCTGTAGTTGGAAGTTGTGAAATTGGGGACAATGTTAAAATACAAAGCCATGTAGCTATAACTGATAACGTTTTAATCAAAAAAAATACCTTCATCGATAGTAATAGCAATATTGGCCAAGTTGGAATTGTATGGGTGTGGGACAAAAAAGGTAATCGAGTTCAACAAGCACAAATTGGGGGCGTTATTATAGGTGAGAATGTTCATCTAGGAACTGATATCACGGTTGTTAGAGGGTCGTTGTCTGAGAATACTGTTATCGGAAACGGTTGCGTGATTGCACATGGCACTAAAATCGGGCATGGAGCTCATATTGGGGAGATGGTACATATGGCCAACAACGTAAGTCTTGCAGGAAATACAACCATTGGAAATCGTTGTTATTTAGGAAGTGGCAGTGTAGTTCCTTCAAACATTAGCATTCCAAACAATGTGATTGTTGGGGCTAGCGCAATGGTAAACAAGAATTTTGATGAAGAGTATATTACACTGGTAGGTGTGCCTGCCAAAATTTTATATAAAGAGAATTTTAATCGAAAGGGTAGAGGAACTCCTGTACCCCATAAATAAGAAGTATGAGTACAACAAGTTTTATATCAGAGAAGGCAGTAATTGGAAAGAATGTCAAAATTGGGCACTTTTGTGTAATTGAAGATGACGTTGTAATTGAAGACAATGTAACTGTCGAGCATCACTGTATTTTCAAGTCTGGCGTACGAATTGGAAAAAATACTGTAGTAAGAAGTAGTGTAGAATTAAGAGAAGAGACATTGATTGGAAGCGATTGTTATGTTGATTCAAAAGTTTGTAGTTCTGGCTTATGTTCAGTTGGAAACAATGTGACCTTACGATACGGTACTATACTAGCTAGAGGAGTTGAAGTAGGTGATGGATCTTATTTATGCCCTCGCGTGATGACAAATAATTTAGATGACTCTCAAAAGTCAGTAGGAGGAGCTAAGATTGGAAAAAATTGCTTTATCGGAACACACAGTGTATTACAATACGGAATAACGCTGGGAGATAATGTAATTGTTGGTGCTATGGCATTCGTTAATAAGAATGTTGAGTCAGATAAAACGGTCATTGGAATCCCTGCAAAAACGATATAAGCTGATTAATTAAATCTAAGACGAAACATACTATGAAAAATATATTTATTACCGGAGGTGCCGGATATGTAGGAGCAGTATTGGTTCCCAAATTACTTAAACTAGGACATCATGTGACTGTGGTAGATTTGATGATCTATGGAGAGGACGTGTTAACTAATCATGATAACTTAACGAAGGTAGAAGGTGATATCAGAGACCAAGAGTTATTAAAAAAGTATTTAGTAAATCAAGATGTAGTCATTCATTTAGCATGTATCTCAAATGATCCAAGTTTTGAACTGAATCCTCAATTGGGTAAATCTATAAATTTAGATCCATTTGAGCCTTTAGTTAAGATTTCAAAAGAATCAGGAGTTAAACAGTTTATATATGCTTCTTCAGCATCTGTTTATGGTATTAAAGATACGCCTGAAGTTACTGAAGATATGGAGCTAGAGCCATTAACGGATTATTCTATCTTCAAAGCAGAATGTGAAAAGATTCTATCTAAATACCCTTCAGATGATTTTACATGCACAACCATACGACCAGCAACGGTATGCGGTTATTCTCCTAGGCTAAGGTTGGATTTAACAGTTAATATTTTGACCAATTTTGCCATAAATAAAGGTTTTATTAAGGTATTTGGAGGTAATCAAAAAAGACCAAATCTACACGTGGAGGATATGACAGACCTTTACTGTCAATTGTTAGAATTACCCAAGGATAAAATCAATGGTAAAATATTCAATGCAGGCTATGAAAACTTTACAGTGATGGAAATAGCACAAATGGTAAAGAATGTTGTTGGTGATGTCGATATTAAAGTTGAAGAGACAAATGATAATAGGTCATATCATATTTCGTCTGAATATATCAAGCAACAGATTGGTTTTGTTCCAAAACATTCGATAGAGGATGCAGTTAGGGATTTAAAACAAGCCTTTGAAAAAGGATTGATTCCCAACTCCTTTGAGGATGAACGCTATTTCAATGTGAAATTGATGCAAAATATAGACCTTAAGTAGTTTATGAAAGTACCTTATGTAAATCTTGGCCTGCAGCACTCGCAGGATAGAGCAGAGTTGTTAGAGAAAATAGGAGAGCTGCTAGACAGTGGAATGTTTATTCTCGGAAATGAAGTATCCGAATTTGAGAAATCATTCGCAAAAGTCGCAGGAACGAATTACGCAGTTGGAGTTGCAAATGGTACTGATTCATTAATGCTTTCTATGCAAGCACTAGGAATATGTGTGGGTGACGAAGTAATAACCGTTTCGCATTCATACCTTTCTTCAGCATCTAGTATTGCACTTGTTGGAGCTAATCCCGTATTGATTGATGTCGATTCTAATTTTAATATGGATGCTTCTAAATTAGAAGAAGCGATTACTCCCAAAACGAAAGCAATAATTGTAGTTCATTTGACAGGAAGGCCTGCAGATATGGATTCAATTCTCGCTATAGCTAAGAAGCACAAACTGCCTATAATAGAAGATGCAGCTCAAGCTGTTGGAGCAACTTATAAAGGTAAACCTGTCGGTGGATTCGGAACATTTGGATCCTTTAGTTTACATCCGCTCAAGAATTTGGCAGCAGCAGGAGATGCTGGGGTAATTACTACTGATGATGAAAATCATTATAGATGGTTATTGAAAGCTAGAAATCATGGCCTAAAAAATAGAGATGAGCTGGAGTTCTTTAGTGTAAATTCTCGTCTAGATGCCCTCCAAGCTGCAATTTTAAATATTAAGCTAAGAAGGCTAGATGAGTGGAATATACGAAGAAGAGAAATAGCTGATCGATACATCGCTGAATTAGATGACTTGGTTACAGTTCCTTCTTATTCTGAAGATTATGAGCCAGTTTTTCATGCGTTTGTAATTCAGACAGACCATAGAGATGCTTTGGCTGAATTCTTGTCAAAAAATGAGATTGACAGCAAGGTACATTACCCAATTGCTATTCATCAGCAGGAAGGAGCAAAGTCTGCAATAGTACATGACTTAAGCAACACCGAACTCGTTGTTAAAAAAATACTAAGCTTACCTGTATATCCTGAGTTGACTGACGAACAAGTTGGTCACGTCATACAAACGATCAAATTATTCTTTCATGAACACCAATAATAAAGTAAAATCGAAACAAGAACTGGCTGAAGTAATTAAAGAACTCAAGGCCTCAGGTAAAAAAGTAGTTCAATGCCATGGTTGTTTTGATATCATTCATCCAGGACATGTTCGTTATTTAGAGCAATCAAAAAAGTTTGGTGACGTTTTAGTGGTTTCACTCACTCCTGATAAATATATTTTAAAAGGGGATGATCGACCGTATATGCCTCAAGAACTGCGCGTAAATTCAATGGCAGCGCTTGAAATTGTAGATTATGTTTGCTTAGATTCAGAAAGTTGGGCAGGTCCTCTTTTAGATTTTGTTCAGCCTGACATATACGTCAAAGGCAAAGAGTACGAAAACACACATGATGGTGTTTTTGGTCAAGAGCGTAAGATGGTTGAAGCCTATGGTGGACAGGTTTATTTTACATCGGGAGATGTGGTTTTTTCTTCTTCTAGACTAATTGAGGACTTTAAGAAGAAATTTGCTTTAGACTATGAAGTCTTTAATGTTTACTGTAAGCGAAATGGGATAAACCTCGAAACTCTATTGAGTCGTTTGGATGAATTCAAAGATAAGAAGGTAGTTGTAATCGGAGAAGTAATCTTGGATGAATATATCCATACTGAGGTGCTAGATTTGGCCGCGGAAGCTCCAATACTAACACTTCGTCCAGTAGAAACAAAAACCTATGTAGGAGCAGCTGGAATTGTATCAAAACATTTAAAGAATTTAGGGGCGAATTCAAGTCTTGTTTCTATTGTAAATGATACTTCTGCTGATACCTTATACATTGAAAAAGACCTATCTGATTCAGGTGTTTCATTTGATTTTATTCGAAGAGATAAAACGCCTACCATCAAAAAGACACGGTTTATCGCGGATGTTCAGAAATTGCTAAAAATTGACTATTCTGAACCTGTAACCATGACAGGAGAAGAAGAGAGTCGAGTTATAGAATTAGTAAAGAGTAAACATCAGGATGCTGATGCCATTATTTTTTCAGATTTCGCTTATGGTTTTGTTTCAGATAGAATAAGAGAAGAGGTTACTGAATGGGCAAACAATAATGATATAAAAGTAATTGCCGACGTAAGTAGTACGTTAGGAGGAAATATCTCAAAGTATAAAAATACTTTTTTGATTACACCTACAGAGAAGGAAGCGCGTATGGTTTTCGATGATAAAAAGAGTGGGCTTTCTAATATTGCACACCGTCTGATATCGTTAACAAAGAGTAAGAATATTATCATTACTTTAGGTGCCAACGGAGTCTTAGCTTTCAAAAATCAAGCCTTTAAGGTGTATGGGAAAGATGAAAACTTTTTAGAGAATGAATTTATTCCTGCTTTAGAGAAGAATGCAGTGGATCCAATGGGCGCAGGAGATGCTATGCTTAGCATGTCTACCTTAGTGACCATATCAGGTGGCTCTATCGCTGAGGCGGTTTACCTTGGGAATATTGCATCTTATCTAGAAGTAAATAAGATTGGAAATATACCGATTAAAATATCTGAGGTGAAAGATTTTCTTATGCAACGATCTGAATTAACAGATTAGACGAATGGAAGCTGAAATTCACCATAAGCACATTTTATTGGATGTAGGCGATACACTGGTTCGAATCACAGAACCATTTGAAACCTATACGGAGAGAGCTATTCGAGCAATTTATGGACTCTTAACGCAGAGTAGCAAGGAGTTAATTACTGCAGAGAACTTCGTAACACATGTTTTGGTCATTCGCAATCAAATAAGAAAGAATGCACATGAGTCGTTAGTTGAGTTTAGCTTTACTTTTTTTATTAGAAAGATAGAAGAAGTGCTTTTGGTAAGGTTTAATGAAGAGGATGAGAATGTAGAGACTTGTTACGTGTCTGCAGAGTTGAATATAACCGTTTTAATTGATGGAGTTGTACCTTTCATAAAAAGAGCCAAAAAAGCAAATAAACAATTGATTGTAGCTACTAACAACTTTTCTCCTATTCACGTAAAGTTATTGTTAGAAAAGTTCGACCTTGCTAAATACATGGATAAGGTTTTTATTTCAGGGTCTATGGGAGTTCGCAAACCTTCTAAGGATTTCATCGATACCATTTGTTCTTCTGCCGGACTTGATAAAGAATCTACCATAATTCTAGGGGATAAGCCTAATATGGATTTAAAAGCCGCATTAAATTCGAGTATAGATTCGATTTGGTACAATCCAGATCATAAAGAGAATAAAGAAATTCTTTTTACGTTTGAAGTTCAAAATCACGAACAAATAATCTTCCGCTAGTTGGGTACGGTATCAAAGCAAGCAAGTTGGTCTACGTTTTTAAATTACTTTGGCGTAGCCATAGGTTTTTTAAATGTAGCCTACTTTATGAATAACTGGTTCTCTCCTGAGCAGTTGGGATTGAGGAACTTTATTCTTGATGTAGCTATTGTTGCATCCCAGTTTGCTCATCTTGGAACATTTAGGAGCTTAATTAAGTTCTTTCCGTTTTTTCATAGAAATGCAGATGGAAAGTATGATAACGGATTGCTTTCTATAGGCTTAACTGTACCTTTAGTAGGTTTTACCTTTTTTGCCATTCTTCTTTTGGTTTTTAAGTCGACGGTAATTGCGAAGTTTAATGGACCAACTACTTTATTCGAACAGTTCTATTGGGCTTTATTTCCAATGTCTTTTCTTTTGTTGTATAATTCGTTACTAGAAAGTTATCTTCAAGCTAGATCTTCGACAATCTTTTCAGCTTTTCTTAAGAATGTTTTCAATCGAGTTGTAGTTACTATATTGTTGGTATTGTTTTATTTTTCAGTAATTGACTTCTTTTGGTTCATGGTTTACTTTATGTTGAGTTATGTGCTTAATATTATATTGTTTATAAGCCACTTAATGTACAAAGGGGAGTTTTCTTTAAAGCTAAATAGACTGTTTTTTGCTAAACGAATACGTAGAATCTACTTTTCATACAGTTCATTTTCAATCTTAGCAGGTATCTCTTCGGCACTGATAAATAAAGTAGACGCCATCATGATTGGGTTTTATCTCGGGTTGGCATCTACTGCAGTATATACCAATGCTTTTTATATTAGCTCGCTTATTTATATGCCTGCAGATGCCATTAGCAAGATTTCATTATCTATGCTATCAGGCTACTGGAAAGAAAAAAAGATGGACAAGATTGAAGAGCTATATAAAAAATCAGCATTGAGTCAATTGTTAATTGGTGGAACACTTTTTATTCTTTTATGGTCGAGCGTAGATAGCTTTTATCTCATACAAAAAGATATTTATGCATCTGGTAAAATGGTACTACTATTATTGGGGTTGTCAAAGGTCATCAATATGTCTTTCGGACTAAATTCCCAGATTTTAAATATATCGAAGTACTACCGGTTCGATACTACTACAAGTATTCTACTTGCAATAATTACAGTATTTACCAATTGGATGTTTATTCCTTATTTTGGTATAAATGGTGCTGCATTTGCCACATTAATTTCCATAATTGGATTTAATTTGATCAGATTCTTTTACGTTTGGAATAAGTTGAAGATTCAACCATTCTCTTTCCAAACATTAAAAGCCTTAGCCATTCTGCTTATTGGGTTCGTGCTTGGACAAGTCTTGCCTGAACTTGATAATGCATTCTTCGATATGGTTTATCGTAGTATCATTATCGCTCTGGTAATAGGAGTACCGACGATTTATTTTCAAATTTCTGAAGACCTCAATAGCTTTTACCTAAAGGGTTTAAAGCGATTGAAAATACCGAGCTAAGAAGTAGTTTCTAAAGTTGCCTTATCTTCGAATGTTTCTTTTACTTTTCGGATTGATCCTGCCTGCTGAATACTAGCATTTAATTCGAATCCAATGAGTAGTACCAGAGAATTAAAATATATCCACAACATCACAACTATAAGTGTACCAATCGATCCATAAATTTTATTGTAGTTGGCAAAATTATCTACGTAAAAGGCAAATCCTACAGAAACGATAAGTACTAAAAAAGTTGCTAATGTGGACCCAGCGCTAAAAAAACGCCATTTCATTGATCGGTTTCCTCCTAAATAATACATGAATGAAATAGCAAAAAAGCACAAAAGCATGATGATTAACCATTTTCCTAAGATGAGTAAAATTGCTCCAATGGAGTTGGACTCTTCTAAGAAGTAATAGATGATTACCTCTGAACTAACAATTGCAGCAATGGCCACTACGATAAGTATCGTAAGTATAAACAAGAGCGCAACGCTTAGCATTTTTTGCTTTACTGCGCTCCTTTTAAAGGTAGTGTTGTAACTATCCTTGAATGCAGTTAAAAGTCCATCTAGTCCATTTGTTGCTAAATAAATGGCAAATAGAAAACCAAAAGAAAGCAACCCCTGATTGGGCTGAACTATTATTTCAATCAATGTTTCTTCGGCAAAATTATATGCTGATGTAGGCAGTAAATCATTTAATATTGCTAGGAGCTCCAACTGAAAGTTGTTAATAGGAATTAGCGGAATGAGTGTAACAATAAAAATAATTGTAGGAAAAATCGCCATGAAAAATTTAAAGGCGAGGCTAGAAGCTTTAGTTGCCAGTAATCCTTTTTGAATTCCTTTCCAAAAGAAAATACCGACATAAAATATGGGTAAACCATCGAAGCCTGGCAAAACTAATCGCTTGGATAGGCTGATGAGAGAAACCACTAGTGGTAAATTAAGGATACGCTCTTTTAGCTTTTCGATCATATCTAAATAGCCTTTAAACTTAAGTCTAAACTATTAATTTGGTGTGTTAATGCTCCTACTGAGATATAATTTACTCCGCATGACGCATATTCTCTTAATGTTTCTTTAGTGATTCCGCCTGACGCTTCCGTTTCTGCTTGCTCACCGATTAGTTTCACTGCAGTGCGAATATCATTGTAGGAGAAATTGTCGAGCATAATTCGATCGACAGGTCCTGCTGCAAGGATTTGCTTGACTTCATCAATGTTTCGAGCTTCTACTTCAATCTTAAGTGGTTTACCTTTTTCTTTTAAGTAGGCCTTTGTTTTGGCTATCGCTTGCGAGATTCCACCAGCGTAATCAATATGATTATCTTTAATCATAACCATATCATATAAACCAAAGCGGTGATTATGACCACCTCCTATTTTAACGGCCATTTTTTCTACAGCTCTCAGGGCAGGTGTTGTTTTCCTAGTGTCCAAAAGTTTACAGGGGAAGTCTCCGACAATATCAACAAGCTTTTTAGTATGAGTAGCGATTCCGCTCATTCTTTGCATAAAATTTAGCGCAAGGCGCTCAGCCATCAAAATTGACTGGGAAGAACCCTCTACATAAAAAGCGATATCTCCGTATTTAACTTGATCTCCATCAGCAAGTATTAGCTCTATTTTTAAGTTCTTATCAACTGCTTTAAATACCTTTACTGCTAGGTCTATACCCGCAATGATTCCTTCTTGTTTTACAAGCAACTTCGCTTTTCCGGTAGCTTCTTTTGGTATACAGGAAAGGGCGGTATGATCTCCATCCCCGATATCCTCTTTAAGAGCGATATCAATCAGTTCATCTATTTTCATGAAATCTATTCGTCTATTTCTACGTTAAATTCTAGTATCTGGTGATTCCCATTAATCTTTTTTAGCAAGATATAGGTGCGGTATAACTGTTCATTTCTGGTGAGTGATCCAATTAAATATAACGCATCATTCTTTGAGTTTCCTTGGTGTTTTAGTTCATAATTACTTACAGGAGCTTCATCAAAAAAAGATTTTACAATTAAAATCGTTTGTTGTTTACTGAAAACGCCATCAGTGTTGGGTAGTTTCAAATCCACATTGTCGCCAAAATGAAGTGCTAGCTTTTTAGTGTCATTTTGCTGAATAGCTGCTGTTATACTTGGGATGTTCTGAGTTTTTCCCTGAACACTGCAGAGTATAACTAAAAAGAGAAGAAGAGTCGCTACTTTAAATTTCATCAATTATCTTTGGCAAAGATTACGCCATTTTTTATACAATACTAAGGATAGTTAAAGGTACTTAAAATACTTTTTTAGATATGAAGTTTACGTTAATACTCGTCAATAAATCAAAGGATAATTACTTGGATAAAGGTTTTAAGGAGTATGAGAGTAGACTGAAGCACTACGCCAAATTTGATACATTAGTGCTAGAATTGTCAAAGAAGCTCAAATTTCCATCGCAAGATGCCCAGAAAGTTGAAGAAGGAAAAATGCTTTTAAGTCGGATAACGCCAAGCGACTACCTAGTGTTACTAGATGAAAATGGTACGTTGCTTTCATCTAAAAAGTTTTCGAATCAAGTTCAGAAGTGGCAAAATTCAGGACTTTCATCCATTATTTTTGTAATTGGTGGTGCTTATGGATTTAGTGATGAGGTATACAGCAGAGCGAATTTTCAATTGGGACTTTCTAAAATGACGTTAACACATCAAATGGTTCGCTTGTTTTTTATAGAACAACTGTATCGTGCCCACACGATAATTAAGGGCGAGAAGTATCACCACTAATTATGATTATCCAGATGCTGCTGCCACATCCAGGCACTTTTCATCATCTGCTCTAGGCTAAATTTTGGGCTCCATCCCAAAAGATCTTTAGCCTTTGTATTATCAGCATAAACTGCTTCAACATCACCCTTTCTTCGATCTACAATAGTGTAATTGAGCTTCAGGTTATTTGCGCTTTCAAAGCTTTTTACCACTTCAAGCACGGTGATACCATCACCAGTACCTAAATTAAAGATGTCTAGCTGTAGATGCATTTTTTCAAAATAATCTAACGCAAGTATATGTGCTTCGGCAATATCTGTTACATGAATGTAGTCTCTAACGCATGTGCCATCTTTTGTTTCATAATCGCCACCAAATATTCTTAATTGATTCTTTAGTCCTGCTGCGGTTTGCGTTATGTAAGGTACTAGATTGTTTGGTCGTTCTGATGGTGGTTCACCATTTAAACCGGATTGATGAGCCCCAACAGGATTAAAATATCGAAGAATAACAGCTTTTAGATTTGGGTTAGCAGCGGTTGCATCAGTAACGATTTTTTCGCCTATCAGCTTTGTTTGTGCATATGGCGATTCTGCATCACCAAGGGTGGTTTTTTCTGTTACAGGAAGTTGGCCGATATTACCATAGACAGAACACGAAGATGAAAAAATAAAATCGCGACAATCGAACTCTTTACAACATTTGAGCAAATTTACTAATGAAGATAAATTGTTATCATAATAGAGTAGAGGGTCTTCAACAGATTCAGGAACAGATTTAAATGCTGCAAAATGAACAATCTGCTTGATGTCTTCTTTGGTAAATAATTCTCGACACGCCTCAAAATTAGTCAAGTCTATGTTATGATTTGTTATTGTAACGCCCGTAATTTGTTTGATTCGGTCGTAAGTAGACGCATCAGAATTACTAAAATTATCAACTGAAATAATGGATTTGACTCCTTGATTTATCAATTCTATGATGGTGTGAGAGCCGATGTAGCCTGCCCCACCTGTAACTAAAATACTCATTAAGTTCTATTTTCTAAGTCAACAAATATATGGTTTATCGTAAGAGAATAATGCCTTTAAATCCATCATTTATTGTATTTTCGTGTTTCAAAATATAGAACACAATGATTGAAGAAAATGTAAATTTTGCAGTAGTTGGTGCAGGAAGAATAGGTAGAAGACACGCTACGATGGTGGTGAAGCATGCTGCAGCTAACCTTATTGCACTCTCTGACATAGATAAATCAGTACACGAAGAATTGAAGCAAGAATTCAACGTACCGGTTTATGCTACTCATAAAGAAATGTTTGAAAATCATCCTGAGATCCATGTGGTGAATATTTGTTCACCAAATGGAGAGCATGCACAACAGTCAATCGATGCGCTTGATTATAACTTTAATGTAGTATGTGAAAAACCAATGGCATTATCAAAAGTAGATGCTGAATCAGTTATGTTTCATGCGTTGAAGCGGAATCGATTAGTTTTTTGTGTGATGCAAAATAGATATAGTCCTCCTGCTAAATGGTTGAAAGAGGTTGTAGAAAGTCGTGTTTTGGGAAAAATATTTCTAGTACAAGTAAATTGTTACTGGAATAGGGACAATGACTATTATAAGGGAGGCGACCCTAGCTATTGGAAGGGGAAACTAGCGAGTGATGGAGGAACTTTATTTACACAGTTTAGCCACTTTATTGATACTATGTTCTGGTTATTTGGCGATATTAAAAATATTGATGCCAAGTTTTATGATTTTAATCATCAGGAGACTACAGAGTTTGAGGATACGGGAATTGTTCACTTTGACTTTGTGAAAGAAGGTGCAGGAAGTATAAATTATTCTACTTCCGTTTGGAATTCTAACCTTGAAAGCAGTATTACGATTATTGGTGAAAAGGGAAGTATAAAAGTTGGTGGACAATACATGAACGAAGTAGAAGTTTGTAATATTGATGGCTATACCATGCCTACGCTAGAAGAAACACTCCCTGCCAATGATTACGGTAAATACAAAGGAAGTGCTGCAAATCACCACTTTGTTATTGAAAATGTAGTAGAAACATTGAAAGGAAGGAATTTCGTTAATACCAATTCACTCGAAGGCCTTAAAGTAGTTGAGATAATCGAGAATATATACAAATTGAAAAATCAATCATAAGAGATTAATTAGTATTATTGCAAAAGTCAATTCAAACATTCTTGTTTTGAATATACGATTCAAGCGCACTCGCGCTGTTTGTTCTAACTAAGAACACCAATTTTTATAGTATTATTTCAACATTCCCATATTAATGTACGACATTCTTGAGTTAAATCAGAAGACAGTAATCGATTTAAAAGAGATTGCTAAAGAATTAGATATTAAGAAATTTAACAAACTCAAAAAGGAAGAGCTTGTTTATCAAATTCTTGACCAACAAGCTATTCAGCCGTTAAAAAAAGAGCCTGCTCCAAAGAAGGCGGAAAATAAGACTGTTGATAAATCAGCTCCTGCTAAAACTACAAAAGCACGCAAGCCTAGGGCTGCTGTAAAAAAAGAAACTGCAACGGACTCAAAACTTGAGTTTCCTGAAGACGGAAAGAAAGCTCCCGCAAAGCCTGCTGAGAAGCCTGCTCCAAAAGAGACTCCTGAAAAGAAGGAGATCCGTTTTAAGAAAAAGGAAACTCCGCCTGAGCAAAAGCCAAGAGCAGAGAAACAGCCAAAACAGGTTGCTCCTGCTAAAGCTTCTACCGAAACAAAGGAGGAAGATACTACAGAAACTGCTGAGAATACTAAACCGCAACGCTCGAAACCAAATCCACACCCTTCTAGAAAGAATGGTCAGAATAATGGAAATGGCAATCAAAATAATAATCCAAATCAGAAGGGAAATCGGCAAAAAGCTGATTATGGATATAACTTCGATGGAATAATCGTTAGTGAAGGTGTTTTAGAAATGATGCCTGATGGTTATGGATTTTTAAGGTCTTCTGATTATAATTATCTGAATTCACCTGACGATATTTATGTATCACAATCGCAGGTAAAACTATTTGGGTTGAAAACAGGTGATACTGTAAGAGGTAGTGTCCGCCCACCTAAAGAAGGAGAAAAGTATTTTCCTCTAATTCGTGTAGACGAGATTAATGGAAGAACACCAGATTTTGTAAGAGATCGAGTTCCTTTTGATTACTTAACTCCACTGTTTCCTTTTGAGAAATTTAACTTAACAGGGCACTCAAAATCTGGCTTATCTACTCGAGTAATTGATTTATTTACTCCAATTGGAAAAGGACAAAGAGGGCTAATTGTAGCACAACCAAAAACAGGTAAAACAACCTTACTTAAAGAGGTTGCGAATGCAATTGCATCGAATCACCCTGAGGCATATTTGTTAATCTTACTGATCGATGAACGACCTGAAGAGGTAACTGATATGGCAAGAAGCGTGAACGCAGAGGTTGTATCATCAACTTTTGACGAGCCTGCAGAACGACACGTGAAGGTAGCGAACTTAGTGCTTGAAAAAGCGAAAAGAATGGTAGAGTGTGGCCACGACGTGGTTATTTTATTGGATTCGATTACGCGATTAGCGCGAGCGTATAACACAGTATCACCTTCATCAGGTAAGGTGCTTTCCGGTGGTGTTGATGCGAATGCGTTGCACAAGCCAAAGCGTTTCTTTGGGGCTGCTCGTAAAATTGAAAATGGAGGATCATTAACCATATTAGCAACAGCTTTGACCGAAACAGGATCTAAGATGGATGAGGTAATCTTTGAGGAATTTAAAGGTACTGGAAATATGGAGCTTCAATTAGATCGTAAAATCTCTAACAGAAGAATTTACCCTGCTATTGATATCGTTTCTTCAAGTACTAGAAAAGAAGAATTGTTGCTTTCTAAAGACATCGTGCAGCGTATGTGGATTTTGAGAAACCATATTGCAGATATGAATCCTGTTGAAGCAATGGAATTTATGAAAGACAGAATTACCAAAACAAAAAATAACGAAGAGTTTTTAATTTCTATGAACGGCTAAGCTGTTAACAGAAACTAGAATAATATCGATTATGACAAAGACCGTTTTTTCAACCGCTGTTTGGTTTACCGTTTTTTCCATTATACTGAAAATGATTGTATTCATTTCAGGGAAACAGTTTACAGATTTCGATCTGTATTTGGGTTTAGGTTATGTGTTTTTATTGATGACCGCTATTTTTATTACAATTAGAAACCACAAAATGAAAGTGGGAGCTAGCTCCTCTTTTGTTGATGATATAAAAGCAGGCATGAAGGTTACGGCTTTATACGCCATCTTGATGTCTGCTTTTTTATACGCTTATTATACCTTAATTGACCCTGATTATTTCACCATTATGCTGCAGCAGAAAGTAGCGGAAGCGGAATTAGCAGGCAATGAGAATCTTGAAGAAGTAAAGAAGGCAGGCGAGTTCGTACTATCTCCTTATTTTCAGTCTACGATATCATTGGTCATATTTATGATCATCGGTATATTTTACTCTTCTTTAATTACCTTCTTCGTGAGAAAGATGAAGGGATTCGGTCATTAAGACTTGGCCAAAATTTGGTCTCCAAACTCATTCAAATTAACTCCATCAAAATTTCCTGAGGTCATCAAAAGAAGAACACTGTTTTTCCAGTTCATTTTAAGCAAGTCTGCTTGTAATTGATTCGAATCAGTGTAAATGGTTATATCCTCTTGGTTAAACGCTTCTTTTACATTTTCAATTGAAATTGGAGCTAATTTTTTGTGTGCTATCGTTTTCGGATTATAGTAAACAATTGCTTCATCAGCTTCTTTCATGCTTCTATCATATTGCTTTAAAAAATCACTATTTAAACTACTGAAGGTATGTAGCTCCATTAAAGCAACAGTTTTTCGGCTTTCGTATTGATTTTTTACCGCCGCTACTGTAGCTTTTAGTTTGGAGGGAGAATGAGCAAAGTCCTTATAGACAGTCGTATTATTTCTGCTCCCAATTAATTCTAGGCGTTTAGCTGCACCTTTAAAGGACTGAATTGCCTCATAAAAGTCAGCTTTAGTGACTCCAATTTCTTGGCAAACTAGCCGAGCGCCTTCTAAGTTTTGTAAATTATGATTTCCAAAGATTTCAAGCGGGACATCATTACTATCTGTGGTCAGAAATGTTTTCTCATCTGAAATATAGTGCTCAGGAGTATGGTAAGGATGCTTATTAATCTCTTTTAAATCCGTTGCAGCTATAGCATTGAGGTAATTATCTCCTGAAAAGTACACTAGGCTGCCACCTGATGTAATGGTTTCTACAAACAACTCAAACTGCTTTTTGTAAAGCTCAAATGTTGGAAATACATTGATATGGTCCCATGCAATACCGCTTAATAAAGCGACATGTGGCTGGTACCATAAAAATTTAGGTGTAAGATCAATAGGAGAGGAGAGGTACTCATCGCCCTCTAAAATAATTAATGGTGCATCAGAAAGCTGAACCATACGTTCAAAGCCGTCTAACTGGGCGCCAACTAAATAATCAAACGGTATTTTTTTATGATTCAGCACGTGAAGAATCATAGAAGTGATAGATGTTTTGCCATGACTTCCACCAATTACGACCCGTTTTTTATCTTTTGATTGCTCGTAAATGTATTCAGGGTAAGAGTATATTTTTAGTCCTAATTCCTGTGCTTTTAACAATTCAGGGTTGTCTTTTCTGGCATGCATCCCTAAGATAATAGCATCGAGTTCTTCGGTGATTTGTTCCGGATGCCATCCCATTTCTTTAGGGAGTATCCCTACTTTTTTTAGACGGCTTAGCGAAGGTTCAAAGATCTGATCATCTGATCCAGTAACTTGATACCCTTTACTATTAAGTGCCAGTGCTAAGTTGTGCATGGCACTTCCTCCGATGGCAATGAAATGTACTCTCATTTATCAACTATTTTTTACAATTTTAATCCCAAAAAGTAGATGGGTAGAGCGTATTTGGAGAAGTTATCAACTGTCAGAGCTGAATAACCAAACTAGTTTTGTAACCCATTAGGAGTGGTTTTGAAACATCTTACGAGTAGGTCCGCGATGAATCGCAGACCTACTCGTAACCGATAAAAGTTAGATTTATAAAAATTACTTTGGATTAGAATATCGCTTCACATCTGCACCTTCTATTTTACCATCACAAAGAATCAATAATCGCTCAATCAGGTTTCGCAATTCGCGAATATTACCCGTCCAATCAATTGCTTGAAGTTCTTTCATTGCAGTATCTGTCAATTCTTTTTTAGGCATTCCATTATCTTCACAGATTTTATCCATAAAATGATTGGCCAGGATTGGAATATCATCTCTTCGGTCGTTTAAAGAGGGTACTTCGGCTAAAATCACACTTAGTCGGTGATACAAGTCTTCTCTAAAATTAGTTGCTTTAATTTCTTCGATAAGATTTTTGTTCGTAGCGGCTAGCACTCGAACATTGACCTTAATCTCTTTTTCACCACCAACCCGGGTGATTTTATTTTCTTGTAATGCTCTCAATACTTTAGCCTGAGCAGATGCACTCATGTCGCCAATTTCATCCAAAAATAAAGTTCCACCTTCTGCTTGTTCAAATTTTCCTTTGCGCTGTTTGATTGCCGATGTAAAAGCTCCTTTTTCATGCCCAAAAAGTTCACTCTCGATGAGCTCTGCAGGAATTGCTGCACAGTTGACCTCTATAAAAGGTGCACTTTTTCTATTGGAGTTTTGATGAATGCTTCTAGCGACTAATTCTTTACCTGTGCCATTTCCGCCGGTGATCAATACCCGTGCATCGGTCGCTGCTACTTTGTTGATCAGGTTTTTTACTTCCATTATAGCTGCGCTTTCACCCACAATATCAGTAAGTTTATTCTTATCTACTTTTTTCTTAAGCTGTTTGGTTTCTTCAACCAACACACTTCTGTCCAATGCATTTCGAACAGTTATTAGTAGGCGATTTAAGTCTAGCGGTTTTGCGATATAGTCAAAAGCACCTTGTTTGATTGCATCTACCGCTGTTTCAATCGTCCCATGACCAGAAATCATGACAATCGGTACGTCTATTCCTTCTTGAATAATTTCAGTTAATACCTCTATTCCATCCTTCTTAGGCATTTTGATGTCGCAAAGAATGAGATCAAAACCTCCTTTTTTTATTTTCTCTAAACCGGTCTGACCATCTTCTGCTTCGTCAACTTTATAGTTTTCATACTCCAATATATCACGCATAGCGTTTCTAATTGGACGTTCATCATCAATGATTAATATGGTACTCATACACTTATTTTTGGTCAATTAGTTCACTCATTATTCCCTCCTTCATCGCATAGTCAGAAAGGTACAAGGAGTTTATCGTTAATTTTTCAAGTATTAATTCAATAAAGATACTCACTACTACCATCATATCGACTCTTAGTGGTAACATACCAGGCATCATTAGTCGATCAGCTACGTTTTGCGTTAAAATTTTGGGGAAGAGGTTTTTTAAAGCCTCTAAGTCGATTGGTAAATAAGTGAATGGTTGTTCGAAAATACTACTTCCTTTTTGCTCATAGCTAATCATGTCCGCCAAGGTCTCAAAAGAACCGGAAGAACCAATCATTCTTGTCACTTCGTACTTTCTCACTTGCTCTTCAAGCTCCGTAAACTGGTCAGCTAGATAGCCTTGTATAGCAGCTATTTCATCTTTTCTAATGGGTTCCTGATGTTGAAATTGATCCAACAGTCTGGCAGCGCCAATCGGGTAGCTTTTTTTCCAAAATATTTGATGGGCATTACCGATAATAAATTCGGTGCTTCCTCCGCCAACATCCATAATTAAATGAGGCTGCTCTGTAATTGGGAAGGCTTGTATTACTCCTTTATAGATCAACTCAGCTTCTCTGTCTCCATCAATTATTTCAATTTTTAGGTTCAATTGAGATTGTACCGCATCTTTAAACTCATTTCCATTTGATGCTGACCTCAAAGCACTTGTGCCAAAAGCAATGATGTTGTCTACATAAAATTGCTTGCAGGTCTCTAAATGATGCTCAATAGCTTCCAATCCCCGTTCGAATGGAGTAGGCATGATTTTACCTCTATTAATTCCTCCTTCACCTAATTTTACTGCAATTTTATCTTTGTAAAGAAGTGTATATGAACTCCCATCTAATTGATGTATAAGTAAGTTGAATGTATTGGTGCCCAGATCTAAAACGGCTATATTCATATGTTATTTCTTATAAAAAAGCCATTTGCTAATTTCTTTATAGGTTACTTTTTTGCCATACATCAGGATGCCCACTCGGTAGATTTTTCCGGCAAACCATACAGTTCCTATAAATGTTGCTACCAATAGTCCCATTGACAAAAGCAGTTCGTGCCATGGTACACCAAACGGGATCCTAACCATCATTACGATAGGAGAGGTCAGTGGTATAATAGATGTCCAAAAAGCAAGCGAACCGTCTGGGTTGTCTACCACTGTTTGCGCAATTACAAAAGAGAAAATCAGCGGTATGGTAACAGGCATCATAAATTGTTGGCTATCGGCTTCTTGGTCTACTACTGACCCTATAGCTGCAAACAACGCAGAATACAACAAATAACCGACTAAAAAGTAGAATAAGAAGCAGGCTAAAATGAGCGGAAAGTTGATCATTTCGATATTTGACTGCACCTTAGCAATAAAGTTTTCCTTTTGGTTGACATCAAGTTTTGTTGCATCTGGATTAAACTGTTCGATTGTTGCCCTATTTTTTTCAGCTTTAGCAAATTCGTCTTCAAATACTTTGGTGACTCCGGTAATCAATACGCCGGATAAAACTACCCAAAGTAAGAACTGTGTCATTGCCACTAATGCGATTCCAATAATTTTGCCCATCATGAGTTGAAATGGCTTTACTGATGAGATGATCACTTCTACGATTCTACTGGTTTTTTCTTCAATGACACCACGCATAACCTGTACTCCGAATAAGAAGATAAAAAAGTAGATAAACACGGCTGAAGCAAAGGACACCACCATGGCAACTCCGCCTCCAGACTGTTTCTCCTCTCCATCTTCATTGAGTTTACTGCTCACTATGCGAACAGGAGTTTTAATTGCTGAAATCTGATCTTTTGTTACTTTAAAGAAATCCAACAGCTTTTTGTCCTCAATGGTATTGGACAGTTCTGTTTTGATGTAACTCATCGAAGAAGAACTGGGCTTCTTTTTGTAAAATAATTGAATAGTATTCGGCGAAGTAATGGCAACATCTGGAATAAATAAAATGCCGGTTGTTTTCGATGTATATAGATCGGCTTTCGCATCGCTTAATGAACTGTACGAATATTGAAAGCGCAGATTTTCTGTGTTCTCTAGTTTTTTAACGAAAAGTGTTGTTTCATCGATTACTTCAATGATTTGTTCATCTTCGTCCTGATTGGCCAACCAAGCTGGCACAATCATAAGGGCAGCAATAAGCAATGGCCCCAAAATACTCATCACGATGAACGACTTCTTTTTTACACGCGTCAAGTATTCTCTTTGGATAATTAGTACCGTCTTATTCATGGTTATCCTCCTTATTGTTTTCTTGTACTTTTTTGATGAATATTTCTCCCATGGTAGGAATGATCTCTTGTAACCCTAATACCTCTACATGTGGGATAACTGCTTTGAGTAAATCGTTGGGTTGAGTGTCATTTAGTAGTCGAACAGTCGCAGTTGTGATGCCATCTGATTCGTTAGAATCTAACAATTCTGCACCGGTCCAAAGTGCATTGGTAAAGCCTATTTGATTGCCTTTAAACTGTATGGTAAACACTCCCTCCTTAAAGTCTTGTTGGATTTGCTTTACGCCACCACTTAGCACTACTTCAGATTGGTTAATTAAGGCGATGTGTTCGCATATTTCTTCAACTGAGCCCATATTGTGCGTAGAAAGGACTATGGTAGCGCCATTATCTCTCAGTCGGAGAATTTCTTTTTTGATCAGATTAGCGTTTATCGGATCAAAACCGCTAAAGGGTTCATCGAGTATAAGTAGTTTGGGCTCATGAAGCACAGTAACAATGAACTGCACTTTTTGGGCCATACCTTTAGATAATTCTTCTATGCGTTTGTTCCACCATGGAGCAATGTCAAACCGTTCAAACCAATCTTTCAGTTTCTTTTTGGCCTCGTATTTCTCCATTCCTTTTAGTTGAGCTAGGTACAACGCTTGC
Organism: uncultured Acidiluteibacter sp.; assembly: GCA_965660325.1. Lineage (GTDB taxonomy): Bacteria > Bacteroidota > Bacteroidia > Flavobacteriales_E > Vicingaceae > Acidiluteibacter. The sequence continues at coordinate 15,081 of CBFHZL010000001.1, read as the reverse complement.
TCACCCACTTCCATTTTTTTATACAACCCTCTTTCTTCAGGTAAGTAACCAATTTGCTCGATATGCTTTTCTGCTAATGGCTTTCCATTGAATAAGATTTGGCCACTATCGGGGCCTGTTATTTGGTTGATAATTCGAATTAAAGAAGTCTTTCCGGCTCCATTTGGCCCTAATAATCCAAAAATGGATTGATTGGGAACTGAAATGCTCACATCGCTTAAGGCCGTATGATTTTGATAGGTCTTGGTAATGTTTTCAGCAACTAATAGGTGACTCATAGTATAATTGATTTGGTGAGTCTAAACTAAACAAATGAAATTTTTACACAAAACCATTGGTAATAAATATTACCTATTGTTTTCACATGCCAGTATCTTCTTCAATACTTAAGTGCTAAACATTTATTTTTGTGATGATTTGAAGGGTATACGATTTTTAGGATTAAATTGGGCTAAAATTAAAATAGAGATATGGTACTTAGAATTAAATTTTATGAAGCAATTCCACATAAAGTTTATGAAATCAAACTTTTATGAATCTTATTGTCAGGTAATTTTGTTTGTTGCACTATATCTTTTATGTGCTGTGATGGTTTATGGATTCTTTTATTTAGATGGTTCAATTGATTTGAAGGAGACATTAAATACAGTTGATAGACATAGCACATCAACAGGATTAAAGTTTTATGCCTTAGTAGGTATATTTCAATATGGATTGCTCATATGTGGTATTTCAATTTTTAGCACTTTAACTTTTATGATTGTTAAGAGCAAAATAAGAAGCAAAAATGGCATATAACATAAATTATTATAGATAAAACTATCCTGCTCCCACGGACTTGTAGTCCGTGAAACCAAGCGTGAACGAGGACAGGACTTGCATTGCGTTTAATATGAGATTAAGTATTTTATAATTATCACAATCAAGTGTAAAGTGTTTTTTGTATTTTTTACGTTGAATTAAGAATTACACACGGACTACAAGTCCGCTCGAACACTAAAAGCTATAATGGATGTAAGTGCTATTGTGGTTAAATGGATGTTGTGCTGAAGTTTATGAAACTTATAGATTTTAAGAAATATATATATATTGTTTTGATCTTTATTGCGGTTATCTACTGCATAAAGGAAGCATTAGGAAATGGAGATTTTAAAGTTTTTTTAGAGGCTTCGAAATTGATTCAAAATGGCGAGAACCCTTATCATGAATGGATTTTTGTAAGTGAAGGGAATTACTGTTTGTACTTTTATAGCCCTTTATGGGCAGTATTATTGATACCTTTTACCTACTTACCTAACTTCATTCCTAATATTATTTGGTTGTCTGCAAACCTTTTCTTCTTATATAGAATTTTCTACCTATTAAAGGGTTATATTGATCTAAATGTAATTTCCCAAAGACAGCTGTTTTGGATAATTTTAATATGTATTATGATGAGTGTAAGGTTCATCCTTTACAATTTTGACATGATTCAAATGACAATCTTTCTACTATGGGCGATCTTGGATAGCTTACGACTTATTCAGGAGAAGAAGGTAGTATATGGAGGAATGCTATTAGCATTAGTGATTAACATAAAGATACTACCAATAGTAATACTTCCTTATTTACTTTATCGTTTTTACATAAAAGGATTTGTTTGGACGCTGATATTTAGTCTTGCTTTTTTGTTTTTACCAATGGTCTATACAGGGTGGTCAACAAACAATTTTTTAATAGCTGAATGGTGGAGCGTAATTAACCCAACAAACTCTGAACATTTAGTAGAAACTGATTTAGGTTTACACAGTTTAACAGCACTAATACCTAACTTATTGACAGAAACGACAGGTGGACTATCAATGTCTCGTAATATTGTCAATTTGAACGAAACAATCGTAAATATTGTGCTGAATATCATTCGAGTTTTATTAGTGGCTTTCTCACTTTACTTTCTGAAATTGCCTCTTTTTACGACCGAAAAAAATAGGCTGTCTCAATTGAGAGAATTAGCATATATCATATTGCTAATTCCATTAATATTTCCGCATCAGCAGAAGTATGCCTTTGTTCTTATTATCCCATCACTTTTTTATTTAATCCACTTTACTATCGTTAACTTCACTTTTAGAAGTCAGGTTATGAGTGAATTAAGGTGGTTTGCATTAATAATTATAATCTGCTTGACATTCATGCTAATGACTTTAAGTACGGATGGTCTTATAGGAAGAGAGCTAAGTAATATTACTCAGCATTTTAAAACTATAACTTGGGGAGCTTTACTTCTAATTTTTGCTTTAATATTGGCAGACCCTCGAATAACTTTTAAGACAAAGAAACTTCAGATAACAAAACCTAAACTGCATTAAAACGCAGTCTAGCAAACCCGTTCGCGCGGACTTGTAGTCCGTGAAACTGCGCTTGAAGTAGTAGAGGACTTGAAGTCCGTTCATGAACAAAAGGCTATCAAATTTACATTTCCCTCAGAATTGCATCGCGTGTTCATATTCCTCCAAGCACCTCTGCGAAATCAACTAAGAAGAATTTTCAATTCTCGGCTAATCTTCCTGGCAGTAAAAGGAGTTTAAACCACAAAAAAAGAGCTCCAATCATCTTGAAGCCCTTTTTAATTAATCATATATAGAATCCTATAGAACCCAGTCTAACATCTAAACTCTAACCTCTAGCAACGTATCCTTTTCTATCTAAACTGATCTTTCATGCGTTCGAAAAACCCTTTATCCTTCTCAGTCGGTTGAGGCTGGAAATTTTTAGAGTCTTTCAGCTTTTCAATGATTTCTTTTTCATTTTTAGAAAGCTTCTGTGGTGTCCAAATGTTCACGTTCACTAATAAGTCTCCAGTTCGGTAGCCATTCAATTCAGGAATACCTTTACCTTTTAATCGAAGTACTTTACCTCCTTGTGTACCTTCATCTATTTTTACCTTCACTTTTCCACCTACTGTTGGTATTTCAGCGTTTCCACCTAATACCGCATCGGTAAAGCTAATGTGTAAATCGTATAAAAGGTTTAAACCATCACGCTTCAGGTGCTCGTGTTCTTCTTCTTCAATCACAACAATCAAGTCACCTGCAATACCGCCTTTCGGTCCCATATTTCCTTTTCCGCTAACAGAAAGCTGCATGCCACCTTCTACACCGCCAGGAATATTTATTTCTACTACCTCTTCGCCTTTCTGAATTCCGTCACCATGGCACGTATTACATTTGTTGGTAATGATTTTTCCGTCACCGCCACAGCTAGGGCAGGTAGAGGTCGTTTGCATTTGCCCTAAGAAAGTATTGGTTACACGGTTTACTTGACCTGCACCTTTACAGGTGTCGCAGGTAGAAAAACCGCTAGAACCTTCAGCTCCTGTACCACCGCATGGGTCGCACTTTACATACTTGTTTAGTTTGATTTTCTTCTTTACACCATTCACGATATCGCTTAGCGTAAGTGTCACTTTCACTCGAAGATTACTTCCTCTGTTTACGCGTCTGCCGCCTCTTTGGCCACCGCCACCGCCGAAGCCACCAAATCCGCCGCCACCGCCAAAAGCTCCGCCAAATATGTCACCAAATTGTGAAAATATGTCATCCATATTCATACCGCCGCCTCCACCGAAGCCACCAGCTCCTTGTGTGCCCGCATGTCCAAATTGGTCGTATCGCTGCTTTTTCTCTGGGCTACTTAATACCTCGTATGCCTCAGCCGCTTCCTTAAATTTATCTTCCGCCTCTTTGTCATCTGGGTTTTTATCTGGGTGATATTTTAACGCCAGCTTGCGGTAAGCCTTTTTTATTTCACTCTCTGAAGCGCCTTTTGAAACACCTAATACTTCGTAATAATCTCTCTTCGCCATGTCTTATTTCAATCCTTTTATTGCCCTACTACTACTTTTGCGTAGCGAATTACTTTTTCTTTGAGCAGGTATCCTTTCTCTACTTCATCAATTACCTTTCCTTTCATATCGTCAGATGGTGCAGGTATTTGCGTAATTGCTTCTTGCACATCACTGTCAAACTTTTCCCCAACAGATGATGGCATCTGTTGCAAACCTTTTGAAGTAAGGCTACTGATCAATTTATTGTAAATTAAATCAACTCCCTCTTTTAGTGTATCAAAGTCAGACTTTTCATCCATTGATTTTTGAGCTCGTTCGAAGTCATCAATGATTGGAAGCAGAAGTTTAAATACATCTTCACCGCCTGTTTGTATGAGGTCGATGCGCTCTTTTTGCGTTCTTTTTCTGTAATTATCAAACTCAGAATAAAGCCTCAAATACTTATCATTTAATTCTTTTATCTGAATCTCTTTTTCTTCTAATGGGTCCAACTCTACCGTTTCTTGTGCCTCCTCAGCAGCTGTTTCTTCCTTTGTTTCGTTGTTTTCTATGTTGTCGTTTTCTACCGACTCGTCCTTTACCTTATCTTCTGCTTTCATGTTCAGTGTATCGTTTGCATTTCTGGAAGCGCTAGAGTCAACTTTTTTGCCAAATTTAAAATACCGACAAATTGACAGTTTTCTCATGGTGCATAATATAAAAAAGACAGGTCATCGACCTGCCTTATTGTTTTTTGGTGTTGTTGAATTGTTTACTTAGCGAAAGAGCTTAGTGTGTTAGTTAAGCCTTGTCCTCTTAACCCTTGCCCTTTTCCAATGATGATTCCATCTCCATCAATCAGGTAGGCTTGTGGAATAGAACGAATGGCATATTGAGCCGCTGCCGTCGAGTTCCAGTATTTTAAATCGCTTACATGGTTAGGCCATAGCAAGCCATCTTGCATAATGGCGTTTTGCCAAGCTGACTTTGTTCTATCTAAAGAAACGCTGTAGACGGTGAATCCTTTCCCATTTTTAAACTTTTGGTCCTTGAATTTTTTGTAATTAGCTACCACATTCGGATTTTCCATTCTACATGGACGACACCAGCTAGCCCAGAAGTCAATAAGGACAAGCTGTCCTTTCAAGTCGTTCAACTCGATTTTTTTTCCATTAGGGTCATTCAATGAAATGTTTGGTGCCTTGTTACCAATTTTAAGACCCACATTCTCGCCTTGAAAAGTTGGCTCAGTAAGGGTAGGAGTGAAGCTGTAAATTGCTCCCGAGAGACAAATCACCGTTAAGATAGTCCATAAATTCTTCATTGTATTTTGCTTTAATGTTCTTATAATCGTTTAATACTTGCGCCTAATGCATTTAGTCGCGTGTCAATATTTTGGTATCCCCTATCGATTTGCTCGATGTTGTGAATGGTGCTTTTTCCTTTTGCAGACAATGCAGCAATCAACAATGAAACGCCGGCTCTAATATCAGGAGAGGTCATTTGTATACCACGTAAAGGTGCTTTTTTGTCCATCCCAATTACGGTTGCTCTATGTGGATCACACAATATAATTTGAGCGCCCATATCAATTAGTTTGTCCACGAAAAATAAACGGCTCTCAAACATCTTTTGGTGCACCAAAACGGAGCCTTTAGCTTGTGTTGCTACGACCAAAATAATACTCAATAAGTCAGGTGTAAACCCAGGCCATGGAGCATCTGAAATGGTTAAGATTGATCCATCAATAAAAGGCTGAACTTTGTAGCTTTCTTGAGATGGTACGTAAATGTCATCCCCTCGACGTTCTAATTTGATACCTAAACTTTGAAATACAGCAGGAATTCTTCCTAAATCGTCATACGACACATCTTTGATGGTAATTTCTGATTGGGTCATTGCAGCCAAACCGATGAAACTACCTATTTCAATCATATCAGGAAGGATTTTGTGTTCACAGCCTCCTAATTGATCAACCCCAGTTATTTTTAACAAATTAGATCCTACACCATCAATTTTAGCACCCATGCTATTCAGCATTTTACACAATTGTTGGATGTAAGGCTCACAAGCAGCATTGTAAATTGTCGTCAGTCCTTCTGCCATTACAGCAGCCATAATAATGTTGGCTGTTCCGGTAACCGAGGCCTCATCCAGAAGCATGTACGTACCTTTTAGATTTTTCGCATTTACCTTGTAAAACTTACTTTGTTCGTTGTAGATAAATTCAGCACCGAGCTTTTCAAAACCTAAAAAGTGTGTATCTAGTCGTCTTCTGCCAATTTTATCACCGCCTGGCTTAGGAATATATCCCTTACCAAATCGTGCTAATAATGGTCCGAGAATCATTACAGACCCACGTAAACTAGCACCTTTCTTTTTAAATGTTTCTGAATTTAAATATTCAATGTTGATGTCGTCCGCTTGAAACGAGTATTTCTCTTCGTTTAATTGCTCTACCTTCACACCAAGGTCTTGTAGTAGATCAATCAATTTATTTACATCAACGATGTTGGGCACTTTATCGATGACAACTTTTTCAGGCGTAAGCAAAACAGCACATAAAATTTGCAATGCTTCGTTTTTTGCTCCCTGTGGAATTAGTTCACCTTTTAATCGTCTGCCACCTTCAATTTCAAAAGTTCCCATAATCGTTTCGCTTAGTATTTTTTCTTTTTGTAGTTATTGTTGGATTTCGTTCGTTTCTTCCCTTTCTTCTGAAAGTTAGATTTAGAAACATTCAAGCCAGCCGTTTTTATGATCGATTGTGTTGATTCTAACTCAGTATCTTCTGGTAACGAAAGGTTTCCTTTTGATAAACGGTTAAGGTCATTTAAAATGAGTTTATCCTCAACAGAGTCTCTATTCCAAGCAAGGTAAAACTTCTTCATGAGGTTAGCAATGGCCACAATAAGCGCTTGCTTTTCTTCTCCATCCTCTTTTTCTATAGCTGCTTTGATTAGGTCTTCCACACCTTTGCCATAATGCTTGAATCGAATATTGCTTTGTGGATAGGCCATGTGTTTGGGCTTTTCTACGAGCTCTTCTACTGCAGGTAATGGATAAGGAGATTCTACTTTTAGTCTAAAATCTGACATAATAAAAAGATGATCCCATAGCTTATGCGTAAAGTCAGGAACGTCCCTCAAGTGTGGGTTTAGTGTACCCATGACATTGATAATTGCGACAGCAACTTTTTGTCTTTCTTCACTATCTTCTATTGACACGGCATGGTCAATCATTTTTTGAATATGTCTTCCATATTCAGGAATGATCAAATGCGGCCTTGATGTATTGTAATTCATTCTATTTTTTTCGTATTGTAGTCCAAAAGTAACAATAAAGCTTCCATGAGAAAGCACAAAAGATTACTTATTTAAGAATCATCAGTTTTGCGAACTTAAGGAGAAGTTGTTTTTCTCCAATTTCGTCAAACTGTATAGTTGCTTTTTGATTGGGTGCTGCGCCTTCTATCTTCTTGATTTCTCCCTTGCCAAACCTCAGGTGCCTAACTCGGATTCCGGGTACTAAATTTTCAGCTACTACGGTGTAGTTAGAGTCATCAGGGACACTGCTGTTCACTTGTTTTAAATTTTTTCTTGGTGGGATTACTTTGGCAGGTGCTGCCTCTGGTTTCTTTGTTTTGTAGGTCATCTTTTTTGCTGCTGTGTAGCTTGGTTTATTTTCAATTTTTTCAGTGGATTGTTTTTGCATTCGTCTAACAGGACTATCGCCTAGCATTGGAATATCATAGTCTAGAAATTTTCCGTCTATTTCTTCTATAAATCTGCTCGGTTCGCAATTAATTAGATTACCCCATTTGTATCGAGAAGAAGCATAACTAATAAAAACTTGCTTTTCGGCTCTCGTAATGGCCACGTAAAAAAGCCTTCTTTCTTCTTCTAAATCTGCTCTAGAGTTGAGCGACATCTGCGATGGAAAGAGGTTTTCTTCCAATCCTACTAAGTAGACGTAAGGATACTCTAGACCTTTGGACGCGTGAATGGTCATCAAGCTAACCTTGTTTTTATCTTCTTCTGTGTCTTTATCTGCATCGGTGAGTAATGCAATGTCTTCCATGTATAGACTCAATCCTCGGTGCGTCTCGTCTCCTTCAGGGCGATCATCTACAAACTCCTTCATCCCATTGAGCAGCTCTTGTATATTGTCGTACCGAGCAATACCTTCAGGTGTTTTATCAGAGAAGTGCTCTTTTAGAATTCCCGTTGACTGAGCAATATTGCTAGCTAAATCGTAAGCGTTTAATGTTTCCAATTGAGACGCAAAATTCCGAACCATCATTGCGAAGTCCGCCAACTTGTTTTGAACAGCTGCGCTCACGCCTGCATTGATGGTTTTTATATTTTTGATTACGTCCCACAAGCTGACGTCATTTTCATTGGCAGCAAACATAATTCGCTCCATCGTTGTTTTTCCAATTCCTCTCGCAGGGTAATTAATCACTCGCTTCAATGCTTCTTCATCTGCCGGATTAATCACCAATCGGCAGTAAGCTAGGATGTCTTTGATTTCTTTACGCTGATAGAAGGAGAGTCCTCCGTATATTTTATAAGGAATGTCTTTTTTTCGAAGCGCTTCTTCCAGTGACCTTGATTGCGCATTCGTTCGGTACAAAATAGCAAATGCATCGTTTTGCACTTGATTATTTAGCTTGGTTTCAAATATGGAATTTGCTACCTGTCGGCCTTCTTCATTATCGGTAAGGCTGTGTGTTACTTTTATTTTAGAACCTTCTTCATTTGACGTCCACACATCTTTCTGCAATTGAGCTTTGTTGTTTTTAATTGCAGAGTTGGCAGCATTTACAATGTTTTGAGTAGAGCGGTAGTTCTGCTCTAACTTAAACGTTTTCATATCAGGATAGTCCTTCTCAAAGTTGAGAATGTTCTGAATGTTGGCGCCTCTAAAAGCATAAATACTCTGTGCATCGTCACCTACCACGCATAAGTTCTCAGTTACTGCAGCTAGCTTTTTTACAATAAGATACTGGGAGTAGTTGGTATCTTGGTACTCATCTACCAATATATATTTGAATCGGTGTTGGTATTTGTGAAGCACATCAGGAAAGTCCCTTAGTAGTATGTTTGTTTTAAATAGTAAATCATCAAAATCCATGGCACCGGCTCTAAAGCACCGTTGCTCGTATAGTTTATAGATTTCTCCAATTTTTGGTTTCCCCATTTGCCGATCCTCCGCCTGTATCGTGGTATTGTTCAGGTAGGCGTTTGCCGACATTAAATTGTTTTTTGCAGAAGATATTCTATTGAGGACAAGTGCAGGTTTGTATGTTTTATCATCCACACCCACTTGCTTTATGATATCCTTTAAAAGACTCTTTGCATCACTTGTATCATAGATGGTAAAATTGGAAGGGTAATGCAGCTTTTCTGCTTCGCTACGCAAAATTCGAGCAAATACCGAGTGAAATGTACCCATCCATAGATTTCGTGCTTCGCCCGCACCAACGATTTTAGCAATCCGTTCTTTCATTTCCTTCGCCGCCTTGTTGGTAAAGGTTAAGGATAAAATATTGAATGGATCCACTCCTTTTTGCATCATGTGAGCAATTCGGTAGGTCAATACCCTTGTTTTTCCTGAACCGGCACCCGCAATTACCATAGTGGGTCCCTCTGTATTTATTACTGCCTGCTTTTGCGCTTCGTTTAGTCCTTCCAAATAATCCATGGGTGCAAAATTAATGAAACTGAAAAATTCTTTTACGGTTATTAAAAGATTTAATAATAAAGAGTGGTTTTTACATCAATAAAAGCGGTATTTTTGCCGCCTAAAATCAACACGCACATTAGGCCTTTTTTGGGTGGTAGCTCCTTGTTATCAAAGAAAGTAGATAAAATATTCAAAAAAAATTAATTAGTGCGTTGCATTAAATAAAAAATCTTGTACATTTGCGTCCCCAAAAATTGGGGATAATTTGTGCATTTATATAAATAATAACGTATGCCAACGATTCAACAACTTGTAAGAAAAGGTAGAGTAAAGCTTGAAAAGAAAAGTAAATCTGCTGCTTTAGATTCTTGTCCTCAGCGAAGAGGCGTTTGTGTGAGAGTTTATACTACTACACCAAAGAAGCCTAACTCAGCGATGAGAAAAGTAGCAAGGGTAAGATTAACGAACCAGAAAGAGGTGAATGCTTACATTCCTGGAGAAGGACACAACCTTCAAGAGCACTCGATAGTATTAGTAAGAGGTGGTAGAGTTAAAGATTTACCAGGTGTTCGTTACCATATTGTGCGTGGAGCTTTAGATACTGCTGGTGTAGCCGGTCGTACTCAAAGAAGATCTAAGTATGGTGCTAAAAGACCAAAAAAATAAAATAACAGACTGTATAGTATTAAGGTAGAGAAACCATGAGAAAAACTAGAGCTAAGAGTAGACCAATTCTACCCGATCCAAAATTCAATAACGTAGACGTAACACGTTTTGTAAACAACTTGATGTTGGATGGGAAGAAGAGTATTGCATACGGTATTTTTTATTCAGCAATGGATATCATTCAAGACCGTTTGAAAGAAGAGAACGCATTAGAGGTTTGGAAGAAAGCAGTAGAAAATGTAACTCCACAAGTAGAAGTAAGAAGTAGAAGAGTAGGGGGAGCTACATTCCAAATTCCACAGCAAATTAGAGATGAAAGAAAAACATCGATGGCTGTAAAGTGGATGATTGGATACGCTAGAAAACGTAATGAGAAAACAATGGCTGATAAATTAGCCGGTGAAATCATTGCTGCATTCAAAGAAGAAGGTGCTTCTCACAAGAAAAAAGAAGATACCCACAGAATGGCAGAGGCTAACAAAGCATTCTCTCACTTTAGATTCTAATTTTTACAATAAGAAGAACAATATACAATGGCAAAAAGAGATCTTAAATACACAAGAAATATTGGTATTGCTGCTCATATTGATGCTGGTAAAACCACCACAACAGAGCGTGTACTATACTACTCAGGCGTAAGTCACAAAATTGGTGAAGTACATGATGGTGGTGCTACTATGGACTGGATGGAACAAGAGCAAGAAAGAGGTATTACCATTACTTCTGCTGCTACTACCGTATTCTGGCCTTACAAAGACAAACAATATCATATCAATATTATTGACACTCCTGGACACGTTGATTTTACTGTAGAAGTAAATAGATCGCTACGTGTTTTAGATGGGTTGGTATTTTTATTTAGTGCAGTTGATGGTGTAGAGCCTCAGTCTGAGACAAACTGGAGATTGGCTAACAATTATAATGTAGCACGTCTAGGTTTTGTAAATAAAATGGACCGTCAGGGTGCAGATTTCTTAAGAGTGTGTCGTCAAGTAAAAGAAATGCTTGGTAGTACTGCTGTTCCATTGCAATTGCCAATCGGTTCTGAAGAAACATTTAAGGGTGTAGTTGATTTATTAAACTTCCGTGGTATCATCTGGAACGAAGATGATATGGGAATGTCTTATGAAGTAATCGACGTGCCTGAAGATATGTTAGAAGAAGCAACCAAATACAGGGAGCTCTTATTAGAGGCTATCGCTGAATTTGATGATTCTCTAATGGAGAAATATTTTGAAGATCCAAACTCAATCACTGAGGATGAGATTTTATTCGCACTTAGAGAGGCTACAATTTCAATGAAAATTGTACCAATGTTGTGTGGTTCTGCATTTAAAAATAAAGGTGTTCAAACCATGTTGAACTACGTAATGGAGTTGTTGCCATCTCCAATGGACGTAGAGGCAATTGATGGTGTTAATCCTAACACAGATGAGCCTGCTAGTAGAAAGCCAAGTATAGAGGAGCCTTTCTCAGCTTTAGCCTTTAAAATTGCAACAGACCCATTCGTAGGTCGTTTGTGTTTTACAAGAGCTTATTCAGGTGTATTAGATGCGGGTTCGTATATCTTAAATACAAGAACAGGGAAGAAAGAGCGTATTTCACGTATCTTCCAAATGCATGCTAACAAGCAAAATCAAATTGAAAAACTACAAGCAGGAGATATTGCTGCATTGGTAGGTTTTAAAGATATTAAAACAGGTGATACGCTTTGTAACGAAGCTCACCCTATTGTTTTGGAATCAATGGATTTTCCGGATCCTGTTATTGGTATCGCAATTGAGCCTAAAACTCAAGCCGATGTTGATAAATTAGGTATGGCTTTAGCCAAGTTGTCTGAAGAGGATCCTACACTTACTATTCACACAGATGAAGATTCAGGTCAGACAGTATTAAGTGGAATGGGTGAATTGCACTTAGATATTATTTTAGATCGTTTGAAAAGAGAATTTAAAGTAGAGTGTAATCAAGGTGCACCTCAGGTGAACTATAAGGAGACTATTACTGGTTCTATTCAACATAGAGAAGTTTATAAGAAGCAATCTGGTGGACGTGGTAAGTTTGCTGATATCCAAGTTACGATTGAAGCAGTTGATGACGTTGAAAAAGAAGGTTTGGAATTTGTTAACCTTGTAAAAGGTGGAAACGTACCAAAAGAATTTATTCCTTCTGTAGAGAAAGGTTTCAAGGAGGCTATGAAGAATGGTGTTCTTGCAGGTTACCCTGTTGATAGTTTAAAGGTGACTTTACATGATGGTTCTTTTCACCCTGTTGATTCCGATCAATTGTCGTTTGAATTAGCGGCTAAAATGGCTTACAGAGCTGCAATGCCTAAAGCTAATCCAGTTATTCTTGAGCCAATCATGAAGATGGAAGCTGTAACTCCTGAGGAGTATATGGGTGACATTGTAGGTGATTTGAACAGAAGAAGAGGACAAGTTGATGGTATGGATGATAGAAATGGAGCTAAAGTAATAAAGGCTAAAGTCCCATTATCAGAAATGTTTGGTTATGTAACCTCATTAAGAACAATGTCATCAGGTAGAGCAACTTCTTCAATGGAATTCTCTAATTATGATCAATTGCCACAGAACCTTGCAAAGGTTGTTATTGATAAGGCACACGGTAAAGTAGAAGCTTAATATTTAAGATAAATAGAATGAATCAGAAAATTCGCATAAAATTAAAGTCTTACGATTTCAACTTAGTTGATAAATCAGCGGAGAAAATTGTTAAGACGGTAAAGTCAACAGGTGCAGTAGTTAGTGGTCCAATTCCATTGCCTACACACAAAAGAATTTACACGGTATTGAAGTCACCTCACGTAAGTAAGAAAGCGAGAGAACAATTTCAGTTAAGTTCTTATAAGCGTCTACTTGATATTTACAGTTCTACTTCTAAGACAGTAGACGCATTGATGAAGCTTGAATTACCAAGTGGTGTTGATGTTGAAATTAAAGTTTAAGAATAATCATTATAATCATATAAGATGCCAGGTTTAATAGGTAAAAAAATAGGTATGACTAGTGTTTTTAGTGCCGAGGGGAAAAATGTCCCATGCACAGTAATAGAAGCTGGTCCTTGTGTAGTAACACAAGTTAAGTCAACTGACACCGATGGATATGCTGCTACTCAGTTAGCATATGGCGAGAAGAAAGAGAAAAATACTTCCGCTGCGATGTTAGGACATTTCAAAAAAGCTGGAACTACTCCAAAGTTCAATTTGGTAGAGTTTGAAGGCTTTGAAGATAAAAAAGTTGGTGATGTTGTAGATTCTACTTTATTCCAAGAAGGGGAATATGTTGATGTTACAGGGACTTCCAAGGGTAAAGGTTTTCAGGGTGTTGTAAAACGTCATGGATTTGCCGGTGTTGGAGGTCAAACTCACGGTCAACACAACCGATTAAGAGCTCCTGGTTCGATTGGTGCTGCATCTACACCTTCACGAGTAATGAAGGGTATGCGTATGGCCGGTCAAATGGGTAACGAGAGAGTAACCACTGAGAATTTAGAGGTTATCAAGGTTTACGCTGATAAAAATTTAATCGTTGTGAAAGGGTCTATTCCTGGAGCTAAGGGTTCAATTGTAACTATTAACAAGTAAAATCTGAAAGAAATAACGTTATGGAATTAACTGTAAAAAATATAAAGGGTAACGATACCAAAAAGAAGGTAACTCTTTCAGATACTATCTTCGGTATTGAGCCTAACGATCACGCAATTTACTTAGATGTTAAGCAGTATCTTGCCAATCAACGTCAAGGTACACATAAAGCAAAAGAGCGTGCTGAAGTAACAGGTAGTACTAAGAAAATTAAGAAACAAAAGGGTACAGGTACTGCTCGTGCGGGTAGTATTAAGTCACCTGTTTTTAAAGGTGGTGGTACCATTTTTGGACCAAGACCTAGAAACTATAGTTTCAAATTAAATAAAAAATTAAAAGCTTTAGCACGTAAATCTGCACTTTCATATAAAGCGAAAGGTGGTAGCATTATGGTTGTAGAAGACTTCAATTTTGACGCTCCTAAGACTAAGGATTTCAGTGCTTTGCTTACTAATTTGAAAGTTAATGATAAAAAATCGTTAATAGTGCTTTCAGATTTAAATAAAAACATATATTTGTCATCCCGAAATTTGAAGAACGCTAAAGTAACAACAGCTTCAGGATTAAGCACTTATGATTTGATGAATGCGTCAAACATAATGCTATGTGAAGGTTCACTTGAGTCTATTCAAACAATTTTAAGCTAAGAGCCATGAGTATTATAGTAAAGCCGGTAATTACAGAAAAAATGACGAACCTAACTGAAAGTATGGGTCGTTATGGTTTTATAGTAGATAAGTCTGCTAATAAGATTCAAATTAAAGAGGCTGTTGAGAAAGCGTATGGTGTTGCAGTAAAGAATGTAAACACTATGAATATTTTCGGTAAGAAAAAGACAAGATATACCCGAACAGGATGGGTAGAAGGAAGAACTAATAGTACTAAAAAAGCAATTGTGACCCTTGAAGAAGGAGATTCAATCGATTTTTACAGTAATATTTAAAGTAAGTTAAGATGGCAGTTAAGAAATTAAGACCAACTACACCGGGGCAACGTTTTAAATTTGCTTCAACGTTTGAAGAGATTACCACTTCAACTCCAGAGAAAAGTCTTTTGGCTTCTAAGTCAAAGTCTGGTGGTAGAAACAATAGCGGTAAAATGACTATGCGTTACATTGGTGGTGGTCACAAGCAAAAATATAGAATCATTGATTTTAAAAGAGATAAGGCGGGTATTCCTGCACGTGTTGCCTCTATTGAATATGATCCAAACAGATCAGCACGTATTGCATTATTGGTTTATGCTGACGGTGAGAAAAGATACATCATTGCTCCAAACGGTTTAGCTGTTGATCAAACAGTTGTATCAGGCGCAGGAG